>CAZYDV010000005.1:0-51460 GCA_964646405.1 uncultured Granulosicoccaceae bacterium
GTTGTCCGGTGGTGTAGATTCATCCGTGGTGGCAGCGCTGTTGCACCGCGCCGTGGGCAGTCAATTGACCTGTGTATTTGTTGACACCGGTCTGTTGCGCGCCGGTGAATCGGATCAGGTCATGGATACCTTTGGTGATCGATTTGGTGCCAATGTCATTAGAGTCGATGCGCAGCAGGAGTTTATGCAGGCGTTGAATGGTGTGTCCGACCCTGAACTGAAACGCAAGGTAATTGGCGAAAAGTTCATTCGCATCTTCGAGCGCGAGGCACGTCGATTGGGGGAGATTCAATGGCTTGCGCAAGGCACTATCTACCCCGATGTCATCGAGTCTGCAGGCACCCGGTCGGGCAAGGCGCACGTAATCAAGTCCCATCACAATGTGGGTGGTTTGCCGGCCGATATGAATCTCAAATTGATTGAGCCATTGCGCGAATTATTCAAGGACGAGGTGCGGCAGGTGGGGCGCGAGTTAGGCCTGCCAACGGAGCTTGTGGATCGGCATCCATTCCCCGGTCCCGGACTTGCCGTGCGTATTCTTGGTGAGGTCAGTGTCGACGCTGCAGATACACTTCGACACGCTGATCAGATTTTCATCGAGGAATTACGGCGTCACGATTTGTATCACACCGTATCTCAGGCTTTTGCTGTGTTCCTGCCAGTCAAGTCGGTTGGTGTAACTGGTGACGGCAGACGCTACGCCAACGTAGTGAGCTTGCGTGCAGTAGAGACGACCGATTTTATGACCGCGCGCTGGGCACATTTGCCATACGAATTTCTTGACCTGGTTGCCTGTCGCATCTGCAACGAGATAACAGAGGTGTCACGCGTGGTCTACGATATCTCTGGCAAACCGCCCGCCACCATCGAGTGGGAGTAAAGACGGGTTGCTCGCGTGGGTAAGCCGTAGTCAAGCGTTCGCGCTCATTGGCGACGTGAACCGCTTTCAAGTTGCGGGTCTAGTTCGTACTATTCACGAAATTAACAATTTCTCGCTTGACCCTTTCTCCCGACGAGAATCTCGCACACTTTCCTAAACCAGTCTGCAGTCGATGCGGTTGCGATATTCGCTGCGGAACCAATTGCCTGCGCGATATTCTCGGCCTTTCATGAAACGTTAGGGCTAACGCTGCCCGTGCAGCGCCAATAATTCATCGCCAGTCCCCTGGCAGTTTTCACCGTTACCTCAGTTCAGCGGTGACTATTCCCGCGGAGCTTGATCCTCATCAAGTTTTATTCCCGAGCTTCTGCAGTTTTGTGCGCATGGTCTATATAACTGACTGTTGTGTGCAATCGCGGAACGTGGTTTGCATATTCCACATGTCTTCATTTTTGCCGATGCTGAACTATAAGAACAGAGGCGATCGCTTGCGATTCTGTTCTGATAGTTCATCAAAAGCGGGTAGAAACGTCCCACTAAGTCATTGATAAATTGACCGAGACGGGCGAAAGCAAACTAACATTACTGGGAAACGAAGAAATGAGACTTAAAAAATCCCTTGTTGCCACGCTCGTCAGTGCCTTTGTGTGCGTTCCGGCAGCAGCGGAGCAGTCCGGAGAATTCCACAAGAAATTGTACGTCGGTGTCTCGGGCGGTGTATCCAAACTTTCGCCTGAAACTGCAGGCACTGCATTCACTGTTGACGAAGAAGACAGTACCGGCAGCAAAGTATTCATCGGTTGGGACTTCCATCCACATTTCGCACTGGAACTTGGCTACGCGGATCTGGGCGAAGCTGAAATCGGGCCAGCTCAGGCCGGTGAGATCAGCTATGAAGTGACCGAGGCAGGTCTCGTTTATCATTTCTACAATTTTGGCGGCTACGATCGTCTGATCAGACGTCGCGGTCTGGGAGCCTTCTGGAAGATTGGCGCCGGCAAGATGGATAACGAAAGTGAGCTGGATTTCCGCCGTGACAATGACTTCCACGTCACCGCTGGTTTCGGCGTCGAATACGGCACGCCAATCGGGCTTGCAGTGCGCGGTGAAGTCGAAGCGTATGACGAAGATGCACTGTACGCATCGCTGGGTCTGTTGTGGCGTCTGGGTCGAGGCGGCAAGGATCTGGGTGCAGCGGCAGCCGCTGCTGCCGGTGGTCTGATCGCTGGTGCGAACGATGCCGATGGCGATGGCGTTGACAACGATCTTGACGATTGCGCCGACACGCCGAGTGGTGCACCGGTTTCCGCATCCGGCTGTGCGATGTTCGACGGTACGCTGGATGGCGTGCTTTTCAATACGGGTTCCGACGAACTGACCGATGAGGCGCAGGTCGTTTTGAACGACGCCGCTGATGTGATGCTGAAGTACCCCGATGTTGTTGTTGAGGTTCACGCACATACTGACAGCGCTGGCGAGGCAGATTTCAACCTCGATCTGTCCAAGCGACGTGCTCTGTCAACCGTTCGTTACCTGATGCTGCGAGGTGTTCCGTCCAGCCAGTTGCAGGCTCGCGCCTTCGGTGAGTCCAAGCCGGTCGAAGACAACGGTACTGCCGAAGGTCGCCAGGCCAACCGGCGTGTGGAGTTCCACGTCATCGAGCAGTAAAGGTAACCTGGCGATACTGACAATCCCGTCAGACAATTGCTAAACTCGGGCCGCGGCAAATTGCCGCGGCCTTTTTGGTTTTTGGACTCAAGCAATTGTGAACAGGCTATTGAAAGCGAATGTCCTGCAGCGCTCGGCAACCGGCGTCTTTGTCGCCCTGTTGATCAGCGGTTGCGCCACCACCAGCCAACAGACCGAAAGCGACGTCGTCGCCCAGCGTCTGGAAGCCTACATTACCGATGACGGCAACATTCAGCACGACATCTCCAGTCGAGAGGTGGCGGCGCGTTGGCGAGAGTCGGAAGATTTGCGCTCGGCAGGCGACTACAGCGGTGCGCGAGTCAAACTGCAGCAGGCGATTGAAGCCTCGCCACGCGATCCCGTATTGTGGAGTCGCGCCGCCGAGCTCGAACTTGAGCTGGCAGAGAATCTGCGCGCCGAGAACTACGCCGCCAAATCCAATTTCCTGACACCGCAGGCCAACCAGGGTCTGCGCTATCGCAACTGGTTGCTGATCGAGCGTGCGCGCGAGGCGAGGGGAGATCTGCTCGGCGCGCGCGAGGCGCAGATTGAAGCGCGCAAGTACAACCAGTAGCGTTACTGGTTGGCCAGCCACTCCGATCGCGTCGCCGAACTACTGGGTGACGACGGTCCCTTTGCCGAGATAAAACCGGGCTTTCGGGCGCGTGCCGGTCAGCAGGCGCTGGCCGTCGCAATTGACGAGTGTATCCGCGCCGAAGACTTGCTGATTGGCGAGGCCGGTACCGGCGTTGGAAAAACTTTTGCCTATCTGGTGCCGGTGATCTGCAGCGGCAAGCGAACCATTATCTCAACGGGCACGCGGCACCTGCAGGATCAGTTGTTCCACAACGATTTGCCCGCCGTGCGACGTGCCCTCAGACTAAATCCCAGAGTCGCCCTGCTCAAGGGCAGAGCTAACTACCTGTGCCGCAGTCGGCTGGAAAAATCCGTTCACAACCCGGCGCTGCGCGAACCCAAACTGGCGGCTCAGTTGCAGGCCATACGGATCTGGGCATCGCAGACCACGACAGGCGATATTGCGGAGGTGCTGGATGTTCCCGAGACGTCGCCCGTCTGGCAGTACGTGACCTCGCACGATGACTATTGCGCCGATCACGAACCCAGCGAAATGGGGGGATGTTTCGTACTGCATGCGCGCAAAAGGGCAATGGACGCCACGCTCGTCGTGGTCAACCATCACCTTTTCTGCGCCGATCTGGCACTCAAAGAAGGTGATTTTGGCGAATTACTGCCGGAGGCTGAAGTGGTGGTGATCGACGAGGCCCACCAACTGGCCGATACGGCGGCGTTGTTCTTTGGCCGCAGGCTCAGCAGTCGGCAGGTGTTCGATCTGGCGCGCGATAGTTTGTCAGAGCATCTGTCCGAAGCCCCCGAGATGGTCGAAATTCGTCAGCGATCCGATGCGTTGGAGAAGGCTGCACGCGACTTTCGACTCTCACTCGGGATCAACCAGCGCCGCGACGCCTGGGCGCTGGTGGAGTCAGATACTCGCGTCAATGCGGCGATCGAGGACATGCGTACTGCGCTGGAACTGCTCTTCGAGCCGCTGGAAGTCAGCGCCGTGCGAGGCAAAGGGCTTGAGAGCTGCCGGCGCCGTTGTTTAGAGCAACTGGAATGTCTGGAAGCTTTTACCGACCACCGCGACGAGCGCTACGTCCATTGGTTTGAGACTTTTCGCACCGGCTTCAGCCTCAACCTGACGCCGCAAAACGTCGCTGAATCGTTCGCCGCGGCACTCGGCCAGCTAGGATCATCGTGGGTGTTCACGTCGGCTACGCTGTCGGTCGGTGGCTCATTCGATCACTTTCGCGCGCAACTCGGATTGACGGATGCCGGTGAGATTCAGGTCGATAGTCCTTTTGATTATCGCAAGAACGCGATGCTTTACCTGCCGGCCGATATGCCATCACCTCAGGAGCCGGCTTACGATCACGCGGTGCTGGAGGTTGCCAATCACGTTATTGCCGCGGGTGGGGGGCGCTGTTTCGTGCTGTTCACCAGTCATCGCGCATTAGAGCAGGCCGCCCACGAATTGCGCCAGACTTGTCGCTATCCGGTGCTGGTGCAGGGACAGATGCCCAAGCGCGAACTGGTCGATGCATTTCAGTCGATGGGCAATGCGGTATTGCTGGGTACGGCAAGCTTCTGGGAAGGGGTGGATGTGCGCGGCGAGGCATTATCGAGCGTGATCATCGACAGGTTGCCATTCGCATCCCCGGGCGACCCCGTGTTACAGGCGCGCATCCAGAACATGAAAAACAACGGCAAAAATGCCTTTGTCGAGTATCAGTTGCCGATGGCGGTGTTGATGCTCAAGCAGGGCGTTGGCCGCTTGATCCGCGATGTGACGGACCGCGGGGTGCTGACGATATGCGATCCACGCCTGCAGACCAAAAGTTACGGCCGCACGTTTCTGGATAGTCTGCCGTCGATGCGCACGGTGCAGCGCGTCGAGAGCGTCAATCGGTTTTTCGACGTGGTGGCCGACGACGAGGTACCACTGTGAATCTACTCGCGATCGATACCGCCACCGAAGCCTGTTCTGTGGCACTGCAGTGCGATGGGCAAATCCGGTTTCGCGATTCGATCGAGCCGCGCGCTCACGCCCGCGTGTTGTTGCCGATGATCGATGAACTGATGGCCGAAGCGGGCATCGCACCGGCTGACCTGACCGCCGTGGCGTTTGGCCGCGGACCGGGCAGCTTCACCGGTGTGAGAATCGCTACGGCCGCCGCGCAGGCCGTAGCCTTTGGTGTCGATATTCCGGCGGTTCCGGTTTCGTCGCTGGCGCTTGTCGCCCAGCAGGCTGCGCGTGTGCATGCGGTCGAGTCCGCCGCGGTAGCGATGGATGCGCGGATGGGCGAGGTCTACTGGGGCTGTTATCGCATCGACCGCGCTGGCCTGATGCAATTGCAAGGCGATGAACAAGTGCTGCCCCCCGAGGCCATCGCACTGCCCGATGAGCAGCCGTGGACGGCGGTTGGAACCGGCTGGCAGGTTTATGCCGACGCGCTATCAAAGGCTGCACCAGGCACAACCGGCGATCCTGTCGTGACACTCCCGCACGCTCAGGATATGCTGCCACTGGCGATGCATGGACTGCGTGATGGTCAGGCGGTACCTGCCGAACAGGCGCTGCCGGTTTACCTTCGCAACCACGTCGCCCTGACCGAAGCCGAGCGAGGCATCACCACGCGCGAATAGAGCTGCGCGCGAGCCTGGTTCGGTATCGCCTGACAGCTCGTGGAGAACACCCGTGGCCACAGACCCCTGCGCAGAACTGCCCCAAGATGTGATTGACGATTTTGCCCGCGATGGCGTGGTGGTGCTGCGCGGTGTGTTTGCCGATTGGGTCGAACGTTTGCAGCGGGGCGTGGATGAAAATCTGCAATCGCCGGGCGACTATGGACGCGTGTATACCGCGGGCGATGACAGTGGCCACTTTTTCGGCGACTACTGCAATTGGCAGCGTATTGGCGCCTACCGCGACTTTTTCTTTTCATCCGACGCAGGCGCCATCGCCGCCAGCTTGCTGAACTCGGATTCTGTCCGGATCTTTCACGAGCATGTGCTGGTGAAGGAGCCCGGCACTGCGAAAAAGACACCCTGGCATCATGATCAGCCCTACTACTGTGTCGAGGGAGAGAAGCTGTGCAGCTTGTGGATACCGCTGGACCCGGTGGATAAATCCGTTTGTCCCGAGTTCATTGCAGGCTCGCACCGCTGGAACAAGACATTCATTCCCACCAAATTCTCGGGTGTGTCGTACGAGCGCGATGGCGAACTACACGCCATGCCGGATATCGACGCCGATCGCGAGCGCTATGATATTCGCGCCTGGGATCTGCAACCTGGCGACTGCATCGCCTTTCATTTTCTAACCGTACATGGTGCGCCCGAGAATTTATCGAATAATCGGCGACGCGCATTTTCGGCGCGCCTGCTTGGCGACGATGCGACCTATGTGATTCAGGCCGGCGAGATGTCGCCGCCGTTTCCGGGCCTGGAAAAACGGCTAACACCCGGCGCACCGATGGATGCCGAAGAGTTTCCAGTGATTCACCGGGCCGAATGAAAGGCGTAATTCGAGCAACTTTGTCTTACTGAACGGATATACTGAGCAGGGAACCGGTTGCGTGCCGGTGCAGACTTGTATTGAAAAAACAATCGAGGGCAAATTGATATGAAAAAGCTGACTACCGTTGCAGCGACGTTGCTGGGGTTGGGTGCAATGGGCATCGCAGGCGCTGCTGAGCAACAGTTTGTGTCCATTGGCACAGGCGGTGTAACAGGCGTTTACTATCCAACAGGCGGTGCAATCTGTCGACTGGTCAACAAGGACCGCAAAGAGCATGGCATTCGTTGCTCTGCCGAATCGACTGGCGGTTCGATCTACAACATCAACACCATTCGCGGTGGCGAGCTGGAATTTGGCGTGGCGCAATCCGACTGGCAGCACCATGCGTTCAACGGTACTTCCAAATTTGAAGATCAGGGTAAATTCGACAAACTGCGCGCCGTCTTTTCTGTGCACCCTGAGCCCGTCACCGTCGTCGCCCGCGCTGATGCCGGCATAAAAAACATCTCTGATGTCAAAGGCAAACGCATGAACATCGGTAATCCTGGTTCCGGTACGCGCGGTACCTGGGAAGTCATGGAAGCGGCGATGGGCTGGGAGCGCTCTGACCTTAAACTGGCCGCCGAGATGAAATCAGCTGAAACCGGCCAGGCAATGTGTGACGGCAAGATCGACGCCTACTTCTGGCTGGTGGGGCATCCGTCCGCGCTGACTCAGGAATCACTGGCCACCTGCGATTCGCATCTGGTCAACGTGACCGGCGAGGCAATCGACAAACTGATCGCCGATAATCCGTACTACCGAAGCGCGAGCATCCCCGCTGGCATGTACAACAACGACAGCGACATCAGTACGTTTGGTGTGGGGGCAACGTTTGTATCCAGTGCCGATGTGCCGGAAGAAGTCGTCTACGTGGTCGTCAAGGCAGTGTTCGATAACTTCGATGGCTTCAAAAAGCTGCATCCGGCCTTTGCCAACCTGAAGGAAGAGGAAATGATCAGCGATTCGCTGTCAGCGCCGCTTCACGACGGTGCTGTCAAGTACTACAAGGAACGCGGCTGGATGTAATCTGCGGTTGTAATTGCTGCCCCACCCTTTTGTGGGGCAGTGCCGGGCCACGGTAACGTTGTCGCTGTGGCTTCGGTCGGGCACCCGGGTTTCGGGTGCCGGCTGACCTTCTCCGAGCGTCGGCCCACGAAGATGCGTTGGATACCAGAGGATCGCTGCAATGACCAGCAAGACGATGAGCCAGAGTGAACTCGATCAATTCGTCGCGGACATTGATACCGGTGGTCGATCACCAGCCGGTGCGATCGGCAAACTGATCACCGTCATCGCTTTTGTCTGGGCGGTTTTTCAATTGTATATCGCATCGAATTTGCCGTTCTGGCTCACCGAAGTCACCGGCATGAGTCTGGTTGTCACAAACTCAAATGCCCGATTGATTCACCTGGCCTTTGGTCTGGTGCTCGCAGCACTTGCCTACCCGCTTTTTAAGTCGAGTCCGCGCGACCGGATACCCTGGTACGACTGGGCGCTTGCCGGTCTGGGATTGATCAGTTGTCTGTATATCGTCTATTTTCGCGACAGCATTGCGAACCGGGCAGGTCTTCCCACCGAAAGCGATCTGATTTTTTCCACCATCGGCATGGTGGTACTGGCGATTGCAGTCTTTCGCACGCTCGGCTTGCCGCTGTTGATTGTTGCATCGATTTTCGTTGCCTATGTGTTTTTTGGTGACGCCGCCTGGTTGCCCGATACCATTCAGTGGAAAGGGGCGTCCTATGGCAAGGCGATGTGGCACTACTGGATGCAGGGTGAGGGTGTTTTCGGCGTTGCGCTGGGTGTCTCCGCCTCGCTCATTTTTCTATTTGTTTTGTTTGGTGCCATACTCGAAAAAGCGGGTGCCGGTAATTTCTTTATCAAAATTGCCTTCGCGTTGCTGGGCCACTTTCGCGGCGGACCGGCGAAGGCCGCGGTTGTGGCGTCGGCCACAAGCGGACTGTATTCCGGATCATCAATCGCCAATACAGTAACCACCGGCACCTTTACGATTCCGTTGATGAAACGGACCGGTTTCTCCGCAGAGAAGGCGGGTGCGGTGGAAGTCGCCTCATCGACGAACGGACAACTCACCCCGCCGGTGATGGGGGCGGCTGCATTTTTAATCGCAGAATTCACCGGCATCAGCTACACCGATATCATCAAACACGCGATCGTGCCTGCGCTGGTGTCGTATATCGCGTTGTTCTACATCGTGCATATTGAAGCGTGCAAGTTGAACCTGAAGGGATTGCCACGCCACCCCAGCACCCGCACATTTGCCAATAAACTGATCGGATTCTTAAGCGGATTTCTCGGCATTGCCCTGTTGGGTGTTTTGGTCTACTACGGGCTTGGCTGGATCAAGGAGGTCATGCCGCATCGCGCCTTCCTGGTCGTCACCGCGCTTTGCACATTTGCCTACCTGGTGCTGTTGTTTCTGGCATCTCGTCATCCGGATCTGACCGTCGATGATCCCAATGATCCCATCACCGAATTGCCGCGCGCCGGGGCGACGGCAATCACCGGGCTCTATTTCATTCTGCCAATCGTCATCCTGATCTGGTGCATCATCGTCGAACGCCTGTCACCGGCATTGTCGGCCTTCTGGGCGACGATCGCGATGATCATCGTCGCGTTGACTCAACACCCGCTTAAAGCGATTTTTCGCGGTCGCGGCGGCGAGATAGGCCCCGGTATCAAACGCGGCCTGTCGGAGTGGGCAGACGGTATGATTGCCGGTTCTCGTAATATGATCGGCATCGCGATTGCCACAGGTGCGGCCGGCATCATCATTGGCACCATTTCACTGACCGGCGCACATCAGGTGATCGGTGAGTTTGTCGAGTTTCTCGCCGGCGGCAGTTTGATTGTCATGCTGATACTGGTTGCGGTGATGAGTCTGATCCTCGGCATGGGATTGCCGACCACCGCCAACTACATCGTGGTGTCCAGTTTAATGGCGCCAGTCATCGTGGCACTCGGGGCAAAGAGCGGTTTGATCGTCCCACTGATCGCCGTGCATCTGTTCGTGTTCTATTTCGGCATTCTCGCAGACGATACGCCGCCCGTTGGTTTGGCGGCAACCGCAGCGGCCGCCATTTCCAAGGGCGATCCGATTATGACCGGCGTGCAGGGGTTTGCTTATGACATCCGCACCGCGCTGCTGCCGTTTTTGTTTATCTTCAATACAGAGCTTTTACTGATCGATGTGAGCTGGTACAAGGCGATCTTTATTTTCATCGTTGCCGTGATTGCGATGATGCTGTTCGCTGCGGCAACGCAAGGCTGGTTCTTAACCAAAAACCGACTCTGGGAATCCGCCGCACTGTTGCTCGTGGCCTTCACTCTGTTTAGACCCGGCTTTTGGCTCGACAGAATAGACGCACCGTTTGTTTCACAGCCGCCCACCACGCTGTATGAAGTAGTGGAGCCCGTGACGCCAGGTGGCACCGTGACGATCGTTGTCAGCGGTCCAAACTACAACAGCGGCAATCCGGATCAAACGACCCTGCTGGTTCCACTCGGAGATCCTGCGGACGCCGCCGACCGGTTGCGCAAAGCCGGGCTCGATGTGCGTATGGAGAATGGGGTCGCGCTGTTAGATGAACCGATGCAGGGCACGCCGTTCTTCGAGCAAATCGGTAATTTGTTTGATTACTATGCCGACGATCCGGTGCAGGTGGCAGAGATTAAAACTCCGGCATCGCGCATGCCGAAAGAAATATTCTATCTGCCAGCCTTTTTATTGCTCGGGCTGGTGATCTGGTTGCAGCGCGGTCGAGCAGCCAGGCAAGCCATGTAGCTGCGGCTCGGCGAAAGGTCGCACACTATTTTTTCATGTAGTGGCGGCGAGCCTTTTGGCTAAGGTGTTCGATAGAATAGCGCAACATCGTGCGCGGCATATGCGGTGTGTGTTGGTCCAGAAAGTCGCACAGTCGCGGCTCGTCGCGTTTGCCCGCTTCGCGCAACATCCAGCCAGCGGCCTTGTGCATCAGATCCTCGGGATCATCCAGCAGTGCCTTCGCATAGCGAAACGTATCGTCCAGATCGTGCTGGCGGATATAATAGAAAGTCGACAGCATCGCGATGCGTCTATCCCAGATCGACCGGGCTGTGATCATTCGATGTAGTCGATCGCGCTTTTTGTCGAAATGCCAGGCGCCCGTGATGCCCGGTGCCGAGGCATCGACCAGATCCCAGTTGTTCACGAGCCGGCGATGCTTGAGGTAGCCGCCGACGATAGACTTTTTAGTCGATGCGGTGGCGTTGCGTTGTTTATATAGCTCCAGCAGCGCGAGCACGGCGAACATACGTATCTCGTGCCACTCGCTATGCAGCAGCTCAAGCGCATAATCAGGAGTCAGTTCTTGCACATGACTTTTGAGCGTGCTGCGGATAACCGGCATGCGAATGCCGAGAAACTGATCACCTGCGCCATACTCGCCATCGCCTGTTTTGAAAAACCGCTGGTTGTGCTCGGCGATAGATTCATCGCCAAGCGAGATCAGTTGTCGTTCAATGGATGCAGCCTTGCCGGTCACGATCGATCAGTGCTTTACAATAAGGCCTCACGCCAATCGCTTTCCTTATACCCGATCAGCACCGTATCGGCAGTCACCAATACCGGTCGCTTGATCATCGCAGGTTCTTCGATCAGCAAATCCGCGGCGTTGCTTTCGTCGGTGTTGTCGCGAACATTGTCTGCGAGTTTTCGCCAGGTAGTTCCCCGTTTATTCAGCACCGTGTCCCAACCGAATTTACCGATCCAGTCCTGCAACTGGGCTTTGTCTGTGCCATCGACGCGATAGTCGTGAAACACGTAGTCGATGCCGTTGTCATCCAAAAAGCGACGCGCCTTTTTGATCGTGTCGCAGTTTTTTATTCCGTAGACGGTGACGGCCATTAGTCTACCGTTCGAAGCAGTTCGTTGATGCCAACCTTGCTGCGGGTCTTTTCATCGACGCGCTTGACGATAACGGCGCAGTACAGGCTGTACTTACCGTTATCTGCCGGCAGGTTGCCGGACACCACAACCGAACCGGCTGGCACGCGTCCATAGAGTATCTCGTCATTTTCGCGATCGTAGATGCGGGTGGATTGACCGATGTAGACGCCCATCGATACCACCGAACCCTGCTCGACGATCACGCCTTCGACGATTTCCGAGCGTGCACCGATGAAACAATTGTCTTCGATAATAGTGGGCGATGCCTGCAGGGGTTCCAGTACTCCGCCGATGCCTACACCACCGGACAAATGAACATTCTTGCCAATCTGGGCGCAGGAGCCGACAGTTGCCCAGGTGTCGACCATGGTGCCGCTGTCGACGTAGGCCCCGATGTTTACATAGGATGGCATCAAGACGGTGTCATTGGCGACAAACGAGCCCTTGCGCGCAACAGCGGGTGGCACCACGCGAACGCCTGATGCGGCGAATTGCTCGGCACTGTAGTCAGCATATTTTGTCGCCACTTTGTCGTAGAACTGGGTGTAGCCGCCCGCGGCAATCGGTGTATTGTCGTGGATGCGAAACGACAGCAACACCGCTTTTTTCAGCCACTCGTTGACGACCCATTGTCCGTTACCTGCCGGCTCGGCCACGCGAGCTTCGCCGGAGTCGAGCATGCCGATGGCTTGTTCGATTGCCGCCCGTGTGTCCGCATCCACTGTGGACGGTGTAATGTCAGCGCGACGCTCGAAGCTGTCGTTGATCAGTGTTTCAATGGCGCTCATCAGAGACTCCCGATTTCAAGCAAGATTAATAGGATTGGTATTCAATTGACGCGCGATTCGGTAATGAAATCGCGGATGCGCTCCGCAGCTTCGACGCAGGTTTCCAACTCTGCAATTAATGCCAGACGCACGTGTTTGTCGCCCGGGTTACCGTGTTCGGTCGGACGGGAGAGGTAGCTGCCGGGGAGTACTGATACGCTCTTATCACGGTAGAGCTCACGTGCCAGCGCCGTATCGCTCTGCTTCACGTCAACCCACAGAAAGAATCCAGCGTCAGGTCGCACCACCGGTAACGCGGTTTCCAGCACCGGCAGCACTCGGTCGAATTTTGCCTGATAGAGCGCCCGGTTGTCGATGACGTGTTGCTCGTCGCTCCAGGCGGCGATACTGGCGGCACTGACGTAGCCCGGCATCGCACATCCGTGGTAGGTGCGAAATTTCAGGAAATTTTCAATGATGCGCGCGTCGCCGGCGACCAGTCCGGATCGAAGACCGGGCAGGTTGGAGCGCTTCGATAAACTATTAAACACGACGCACCGTTCGAGTGTGCTATTGCCGGTTGCGATGCTCGCCTGCAGCAGTCCGCCAGGTGCCGGCCCCGCGGCCGGATAAATTTCGGAATAGCACTCATCCGAGATAATCGTGAAGCCGTGCGTTTGTGACAGATCCAGTAGTTGTTGCAGTTGCTCGTTACTGACCACCGTACCGGCAGGATTGCCCGGGGTGCAGATATAAATCAGTTGACACTGTGCCCATACCGATTCCGGGATTGCATTGAAGTCTGGCTGATACCGATTGCCTGCATCGGTGTTGTAGAAGTACGGCGTCGCGCCGGCCAGCAGGGCCGCACCCTCGTATATCTGGTAA
The DNA here is from genome assembly GCA_964646405.1 of uncultured Granulosicoccaceae bacterium. GTDB lineage: Bacteria > Pseudomonadota > Gammaproteobacteria > Granulosicoccales > Granulosicoccaceae > CAKZSB01. Next base: position 13,314 of record CAZYDV010000005.1, read on the forward strand.
AACGGATTGGGTATCAGAACCAGTGGCCTGCGGTGATCCTGCGCATCGAAAAGACATTGTGCAATAGCGAAGAGCGCCTCGCGTGTGCCATTGACCGGCAGCACGTGGCGATTGGCGTCCAGTGTGTCGGTGCCGAGCTCGAAACGTTTTGTCAGCCAGTGGGCGATCGTCTCGCGCAATAGCTGATCGCCGCGTGTGGGCGGATACTTGGCGACGGCCGCGAGTGCGTTTGTCATCGCCTGCAACACGGCTGGAGGCGGTTCGTGACTGGGTTCGCCGATCGACAGGCTTACCGCTGGCAACTGCGGGTTGATTGTTTCGCCTGCAATGAGCTGTCGAAATCGCTCGAACGGGTAGGCCTGCAGTTTGTCGAGGTTCGGGTTCATTAACTGCCGCGGTAGGTAGAGTAACCGTACGGAGACAGCAGCAGCGGTACGTGGTAATGCTGTTCGGGGTTGCTGACGCCAAAACGAATGACCACGACGTCGAGAAACGGGACGGTGTCGTTCGCCACATCTCGATCGCGAAAGTAGGCGCCAGCGTGAAAGCGCAACTCGTAGGTCTGTGCTTTTAGTTCACCAGCGGCAATCAACGGCTGATCGGTTCTGCCATCGGCGTTGGTGTGGCTCTGCGCAAGTCGGGTGTCACCGGCGTAGAGTTCGATCAGCACACCGGCGGCCGGTTGACCGGCGCTGGTGTCGAGGATGTGTGTGGATAAACCGGCCATGGAATCGTGTCGCGTGCGTGGGCGAACGATTATAACAGCCGTATCTGTTGGCGTTAGCTCCGTCTGCCGCCGGCACACGGCCGGCGGCGCAAAACGATTTACTGGCTGTTGGTGGCCAGCTTGATCGCGCTGGAGTTCAGCAGTGAATTGCTGACCGCGGCGTGCACCGCTCGGGTGTTTTCCATCGACTTCTTTGGCGCGTGATCGTGGCGATAAATGTCAGGTCGAAATTGCACCTGACCAAATCGGTCAACCCATGCGGTCTGATACGTCAGGTGGACAGGTACCGGACTCGACAACGCCATTTTGCGCGTCTTGCCCGAGTTAATCAGGCTGTCGATTTCGGCATCGCTGACGCCATCCGCCAGCAACAGCGCTCGGGCCAGCTCGTCGGGTTGTTCCACCCTCACACAGCCATGGCTGTGCGCACGGTTGCTCTCGGCGAACAGATGCCGATCTTTGGTGTCGTGCAAATAGACGCTGAATTTGTTCGGGAACATGAATTTCAGCTTGCCCAGTGCGTTCTGTTTACCGGGTGCCTGTCGCAATCGGTAGCTCGACAAAAACGATGCGCTATCCAGCTCGTGACTCGGCAGCGAGCTGACCGGCAGCTGGGCGTATTTCTCGTGTGGAATGGCCTGAAATTTATTCCGATCCAGATACCCCGGCTGGCGCTGCTCGCGTTTGAGTAATTTTCGGGTGATGCTGGACGGCACATGCCAGGCCGGATTGAAAACCATGTACTCCATCTTGTCGGTAAAAAGCGGCGTGCGGTGTTCTGGTTTGCCCACCACGGTTCGCATCTCCATGGTGGTCTCGCCGTCTACCTTGAGTTCGAGTTCTGATCCGGCAACATTAACCAGCACGTGACGATCGCCCAGTTCCCGTGGCAGCCAGCGCCAGCGCTCAAGGTTGAGCTCGATCTGTGCGAGTTTGTCGTCTACCGGGATATTCATCTGTGCAACCGTATCGCGCCCGGCGATGCCGTCGGCGGTCAGGCCGTGGCGGCTCTGGAAGGCCAGCACCGCAGCGGAGGTCGCATCGTCAAAGTAGTCCAGCGGCTTGTTGTCCGGGCGCAGATCACCCGAGATGATCAACCGCTGCTTGAGTGCCATCACCTCTGCGCCACTGTCACCCTTGCGCAGCGAGCTGCTGACTTTGACGCTGGACCAGCCACCTGCCATACGGATTGCCGAGTAGCGGGCGTGCGCAGCGAGCAAAGAGTGATAGCGACTGTTGCTCGGGCGAAGTTCGTCCAGCACCTGACGAAAGGTTTTGTGCCCGGCAAAGAACGGTGCTGCAATCTCGGCAACGTCAATGCGGTTGGGCGGAAAGTGCCAGCCGGATTTCGTGCTCGGTGGTGCGGTGAAGCCCATCGCAACATCGCTGAAATAGGCCAGCAGGGAATCGGTGATCAACAATTCCGCGTGCCAGTTTCGCGCTGGATCGCCGTTCGACACCCACTGCCTGATCAAGGGCACGTAGTACTCGTCAGGGCTTAGACCCTCGCGATCGGCTCGTGCCAGTTTTTTAAGAATCGCATCGCCGGTCGAGGTAAAGTCACCATCCTGTACCCATATAGGTCGGTTTTGGCGTTGCTCGTAGACCTCTGTTAACGTTTGCTTATGGCGGAGCGATACGCCGCCTACGGTATTCTCTGATGCCGAGTCGAGGTAACCCTGCAGCTGTCGCTGCAAGTCGGCTTGCATCGCGCCGGCACTTCCACCTGTGCCCAGCAATAACAACACTATTCCCGCGATACGACTGACCCGTCTATGGTTTATCGTTTTCTTCATGAGTGTTTTTTTTTATTGTTATTATTTTTTTGACAGATCGACTGCACTGTCGCCGCAGGTTAACGGCGCATCGCCAGGAACCTTGATCAAAATCGTTGCAGGCTTTCTCACCCGGTTTGCCATCACCCCATGCTGACCCGAATTGATACCAGCGCCTGGTCCGATCGACGCTCGATCGCCCTGTGGCGGCTGGATCTGATGACCTGCTCAGCAGTGGGCAACAAGCACTTCAAATTACTTGGCAATCTGCAGGCGATGCGAGGACGCTGTGTGATGACGTTTGGCGGGGCTTTTTCGAACCACCTCTACGCCTTCGCACACTTGGCCAGGCACTACCAAATCCAGCCAGTTGCGGTCGTGCGCGGGGAAGCTCAATCAGACAATGAGGTGTTGCGAGCGGCTGCGGCGATGGGGATGCGGCTGCACCCTGTCTCGCGCGCTGACTATCGCCGCAGACATGAGCCGTCGTATTGTGCTGAGTTGGCCGACCGGTTGGGGGCAGACTGCGTATTGCCCGAGGGTGGTTCGAACATCGATGCCGTTATTGGCTGCAAGCAGATCACCGCGGCTGTGAACGCTGCGACCGATAGACCGCGTGTGATTGTTCTGGCGGTTGGCACCGGAGCGACATTCGCCGGCGTGACAGCGGGCGCGAAGAGCGGCCAGCAGGTTGTCGGCGTGAGGGTCGTGAAGGATCCGGAAATTCCTGCCAGAGCGGCGCACTGGCAGCGCCTTGCGGGCGTTGGCGGACAGGGCACACTGATCGACGCAAATACCCGCTACGCGAACCCGGACGATGACACCGTCCGGTTTATCCTGCAGGTCTTCGCGCAGACCGGTATCGTGCTCGATCCGGTCTATAACGGTCCGGCGCTGTTTCGGGTATTGCGAGAGGAGACTGAAGTCGGCCTCGCGTCACCCGATCCGGTGTTCATACACACCGGTGGGTTGACGGGGGCCTGGGGCATGCGCGAACGATTCAGGCGCCTCGCCCAGGGCCGATTGGTCACCGATTACTATGCGCAGATCAAAGCGCAGACGGCGACCGCGGGTGGCATGATATCGGTTGGCTGACGGCCTAGAACGGGCGTTTGCCCTCGGCTGCCGCGTCGGACATGAAGTCAGAGCGGACGCGGCGATAGTGTTCGAAGTCGCGAAAGTAGGAGTGATCGCAAGGACGATAAGCCTGGAATGACTCGGTTTGTCGGCACTCGGCGGCGCGCAGAAAATCATAGGTGATCTGATAAATCACCTCACGGTAGTCTTGCTGGGAGTAGTCGAGCTTGGGGGCGGTGCTGCAGCCGTGCAGGAGCAGGCACATCGCGGCAAGTGCCACGCGTGTCGTTGATCGTGTTTTACTGAATTTAAGGCCAGTTATCATTATTATTATGGTTATCTTCGATGGTCCGGATAGCGTCCCGCTGTTTGTTTCGAATCGAGCCAGGGTCCAGGGGCTCGGTTATCTGCACGGGTCAGGGTATCGGCTGACCATCCTGTAACTTTAAGTCGCCAGCTGACACCATCCCATTACACTCAAGGTGACGCGCCAGCGAGTTAGCCAACACGGCTTTTGCTGCTAGCGAGCTGATGAGAAGCTGCACATTTCACAGGAGACACGATGCAATCCCGAATATTTTCAGCCATTTGTCTGATGGCGTTTTTTCTGACCGGGTGCTCGTCCACGTATTATAACGCGTGGGAGAAAGTCGGAGTTCACAAACGAGACATATTAGTCAGTCGGGTGGAAAATACCCGTGATGCGCAACAGGATGCGCAGGTTGAATTCAAGGATGCGCTGGAGCAGTTCGGCTCGATCGTCACGATTCAGGAAACTGATCTAAAGAAAGCCTACGACAAACTCAACGGTGAATACGAAGACAGCGTTGATGCCGCCGAGGAGGTCAGCGACCGAATCGACAGCGTCGAGAAGGTAGCCAATGCGCTGTTCGAAGAGTGGGAGTCCGAGATCAAGCAGTATAACAACCAGGACTTCAAGCGCCAGAGCAGTGCCCAGTTGCGCGACACCCGCGGCCGTTATGGTGAAATGTTGCGCTCGATGCGTGCATCCGAGGCGTCGATGAAGCCGGTTTTGCAGACATTCAAGGACAACGTACTCTTTCTCAAACACAACCTCAATGCGCAGGCAATTGGCTCGCTGAGGGGTGAATTTGCCAGTCTTCAAGACGACATTGGTGTGTTGATCGACGAAATGAACAAATCAATTGCCGAGTCGAACGCGTTCATCGAGCAATTGCAATCTTCCTAGCTGTACCCATCATTGCGGTTCAACGAAGAGGCGCCGGCAGGCACAGATGAGCAAACAATTAACCATTGCCGCGTTGTGTCTGGCCTGTGTGGCCGGGCCACGCCCGATCCAAGCCGATACAATATTCGGCGTGCACGCCGGTGCCTACCTTTGGCGGCCAGACCTCTCGGGCACGATTGGCCAATCAACTGACAGCTTTGACTTACAGGCGGAATTCAGTGATCGCAGTGCCGACAGCGAATCGGTTCTGGTGGCCGTCGAGCACTTCATACCACTGGTGCCCAATCTGCTGTTTCGACGTACACCGGTGGAGTGGTCTGCCTCAGCGGTTGATGCCACTGGCACACTGGGCTCTATCAGGCTGACCGGCCAGGTGGCGGCTGAGCTCGATCTGTCGGCGACCGATGCCACGTTCTACTATGAATTGCTGGACAACTGGGTGACGGCCGATCTCGGGCTCTCGCTCAGGCGGCTGGACGGTACTGCCAGCGCGCGCGAGCGCAGTGGTTTAAGCGAGACGCTCAGCATCAGCGGCACGGTGCCCATGCTTTATGGACATGCCCGGTTCGACCTGCCGTTTACCGGTCTGGCGGCGGGTGTGCGCGGCAACGCGACCAGCCACAGCAGTGGCGAGCTAATCGATCTGGAAGCCTATCTGCATCTGGAGGTTGATCTGGTGCCATTTCTGCTGGATGTTGGCATCGAAGGTGGCGTGCGTCGAATGGTGCTGGAACTGGATGATCTCGACGACCTCAGTACCGATGCCACGCTCGAAGGAGCCTACATCGCGATCACCGCCCGCTTCTGATTGCTGGTCAGTCGCGACGACTTAACTCGCGACTGCGATCAATCGTACGGCTCAGCAGCAGGACGGGAATCAGCCCGGTCGCGACGATCAGCAGTGCGGCCAGCGCGCTTTCTTTTAGTAACTCGTCAGATGCATACTGGTAGACGTAGGTTGCGAGCGTCTCGTAGTTGAACGGTCGCAACACCAGCGTGGCTGGCAGTTCTTTCATGCAATCCACGAAAACCACCAGCGTGGCGGTCAGCAGTCCGCTGCGCATCAGGGGAATATGCACGCGGCGCAAAATCTCCATGGGGCCATGGCCAAGTGTGCGCGCCGCCATGTCCATGCTCGGCGTGATCTTGCCCAGACTCGACTCCACCGCACCGAGTGCCACTGCCATGAAACGCACCATATAGGCGAAAACCACGGCGAACACGGTGCCGCTGAGCAGTAAGCCGGAGCTGATATCGAAATGGCTCCTGAGCCAATCGTCAAGAGCATTGTCAAATGCTGCGAATGGCACCAGCACACCCAGCGCCAGCACCGCTCCGGGCACTGAATAACCGACGCTGGCCACGCGATTGCAATACGCCAGTGCCGGGCCGGGGCGCATCCGGGCGGCGTAGGCCAGTACCACGGCGATGCTGACGGTCGCCAGCGCGCCGACGCTCGAAATCGTCAGGCTGTTAATCGCCGTTCGGCGAAAGTCTTCGGTCCAGGATTCGGCGAAATGATCGATGGCGTACTGTCCCAGCACAGTTGCCGGCAGCAAAAAGCCGAGAATTACCGGCAGCGCGCAGATCACTGTGGCCAGTGCGGCCTGGCGCCCGCTGAGCGGCAGCCTGGACATCGAGCGAAATCGACTGGAAGCTGGCTGAAAGTGCCGCTGGCGCCGACGCCCGATTCTCTCCAGCCCGACCATCATCAGCACGAAGAGCAACAGCAGCGTGGCGATCTGGGCGCTGCCGCCCAGGTTATTCATGCCGAGCCACACATCGTATATTCCGGCCGACAACGTGCGCACAGCGAAGTAGTCGACCGTGCCGAAGTCGTTCAGGGTCTCCATCATAACCATCGCTACACCCACGGCCACCGCCGGGCGAGCCAGTGGCAGTGTGACTCGGAAAAATGCGGCACCACTGCGGTGGCCCAATGCACGTGCGGCATCCAGCATGGAGGGTGATTGCTCTGCAAAGGCGGCACGCGTCAGCAGGTACACGTATGGATACAGCACCAGTGTCAGCATGGTCGCGGCGCCGCCCAGCGTGCGTATGGGCGGGAAGTAGTAGTCGGCAGCGCTTTGCCAGCCAAACAGGCCGCGCAGCCACGTCTGCACTGGACCGGCGTACTCCAGCAAGTCGGTGTAAACGTAGGCGATCACATAGGCTGGCACGGCAAATGGCAACAGTAAGCCCCAGGTGAAGAATCCGCGCCCTGGAAAATCATAGAAGGTAACGAGCCACGCGCAGACGACGCCGATCATCAGCGTGCCAGCCGCAACGGTGATCATCAGGGTGAGTGTCGTGAGGACGTAGCCCGGCAGCACGGTCTGCAACAGATGCGGCCAGATATTCTCTTCAGGGTTGAAAGCCAGCCAGATGACCGCGATGACAGGCACGCAAACCAACCCCGCGACCAGCAGTGCGATCAGGGTGGTGGGGTGGGGCAATCGAAAGGATCGCCGCATCGTTGCGAGATGTGTCGTCATCTGAATCGGCGATTAGCGCAGATGGATGAGCAATCGGGTTGTCGATACAACCTGGCAGATAGGAGAGAGCATCGTTTGTCATCGTGAAGACGTGACGACGATGATAATACGAATAATTCTTATTTGTATGACTATCGAGGGGGGGATTGGCGGAGAGGGAGGGATTCGAACCCCCGGAAGGTTTAACCCTTCAACGGTTTTCAAGACCGCCGCATTCGACCACTCTGCCACCTCTCCGGTACAACGGGTCTTGTCGCGCGTTGCGACAGCCAGCGAATAATACGCAAAAGTCGTACAGAATGCTACGGCTGCCTGCCGTTAATAAGGTATGGGTTGCGAGGATTGAGTTTTACCTCTCAACGCCCTATATGTTATATGCTAGTACATTGTTGTCGGCGTCCGCCTGCCAGGCAAAGCCGGACCAATCAACCGTTTAACAGGAGGCCGAAAGTGGCTATTCAAAGCATTGATCGCGCGAGTGAACTTACGACCAATCAGGTGCTGCGCGACACCTACCGACTACTATCGATGACACTGCTGTTCAGCGCCTTTACGGCATGGCTGTCCGTCGCTGTTGGCGCGTCTTTCGGGATCGCCATGATCTGCTCCTTCGGCGCGCTGGGGCTGCTGTGGTTTGTGTTGCCGAAGTTTGAGAACTCAAGTTCTGGCATTTTTGTGGTGTTCGCAGTGACCGGATTGCTTGGGTTCGGACTCGGGCCTATGCTCACGCATTACCTGGCTACGCCCAATGGTTCCAGCATGGTAGCCACAGCGCTGGGCGGCACTGGCATCATCTTTCTGGGTCTGTCGGGCTTCACGCTGGTTTCCAAGCGGGACTTCTCGTTCATGGGCGGATTCCTCTTCGCTGGCCTGATCGTTGTTTTCCTGGCGGCGATCGCCAACATCTTCCTCAACATGCCGGCGCTGAGCATCGCAGTTTCCGCGGGCATCATCCTGTTGATGAGCGGCATGATCCTGTTCCAGACCAGCCAGATCGTGAACGGCGGCGAGCGCAACTACATCTCTGCCACCGTGTCGCTGTACCTCGCGATCTACAACATCTTCCAGAGCTTGCTAATGCTGCTCGGTGTGATGGGCGACGACTAGTCTGCCACCCGGGCTAAGACCTGAGGCAGTCGAAAAACCCCGGTACTGCCGGGGTTTTTTTTGCCCGTAATTTTTTCTAAAACTCGAAGAAAGGGGACATCAGCGTGGACGGTATGGGCTGGAAAATCGCCGCCGCGGCGATCATGTTGTACATGGTCTACAGAATGTGGCCAGCGGCCAAGAACTGGAGTCAAAATGGCCCCAAAGGCAGCTCCAACGACTGGCTGGTCGCCAGTCTGGCACTGGGGGCAGTCGTAGGATTCGTGGCCCTTTTGGTCGCGATTACCTGATCAAGCACGGGTCACGTGCCGGCTGTTAAGACGGGCCGTCATCCCAACCTGTTGTTCGCCATATGGTGTTGTGTGACGCGGACTGGGTACCAAGTGTGCGTGTCGGGTTCAGAGGTCAGATAACACCGGGCATGAGGTCGGTATCAGGCAGGGCAATGGTAGAGCCTCAGGCGGCGCGAACTGCGCCGCCTGAGCTTTTTTTGAGATAGTGCTAGAAGTGACTTCGGTACTGAATACCGATCTGCGATGTCGAGTTTGACGTCGCACCCTGTAACTGGGTTTGTGTGTCGTGTGTGAGTTGCAGGCTCAATTCGTCGTCGCCCAGCACTCTGAAACCGGCACCGGCCTCGACCAGGAAGCCGACCGTATCAAATGGCCAGGTTCGTCCAAGACTTGCGCTCAGGTGATAGCGCGGACTGGCCGCTTGCGGGTAGGCGCTGCGAATTCCGCCCCGTTGCAGTGAACCGCTGATCGCCAGTCGACCGGCGCTTTCGGGAATCATCGCTTCAAGGGTGGTGGTCGGGGTGACGCGCAATTCGTCCGGAATGCGTTCGGCACGGTCGTTTTGCAGACCGATGGCCTGCAGCCCCAGTCGCCAGTTGTTGCTGCCGAATCTGCCTTTTCTACCCACTTCCAGGCTGGCGCCAACACCAGTCGAGATGCTTTCCCGCTCAACTCTGGAATTGAGTGACTGCACGCTGCCGCCCAGACGGACGTACTCATGGCTGCCCAGGTTCTGTTCGAAAGTGGCTTCTGCCTGATTCTGCAAGCCGGCGATTCTGAGCTCAGGCGAGGCAGTCGCCGGTGCATTGATCGAGGCATTGGCATTGAACGCACGTTTGCCCTGTCTGTCGCGAAGATAGTAGTTACCTTTGACGTACGGAAAGTCGTCGTCATCGGTGGACACCACGCCCGTGGTGACTGAGGCGCCTGAACGCGAGTCGCCGTAGCGCGCAGTCACTGCGATCTCGGTCTCGTTGCCTGAATCCGGCAGCGTGAATCTGTCCGATTTCAATTGGTTTTCGGCGACGTCAATACCGAGGCTGTATCCGCCATGTGCCGGTGTGTGGCGCAGAGACAGGCTGGTCTCGGTGATATTGAGATCACTCAGATCGGTGTGTTGTACCTGGCCTGCGTAATAGGCGGGCCGATAGTTACGCAGCGCGACATACCGGTTGCGAGCCACTTGGCGCTGTGCCTGGTTCTTGCTGTTCAGCATCGTCTCTCTGGCCAGCTCAAAGGCTTCCTTGTCGCCACCGATCTGACTCAGCACGGCGAGCTTGTCGCTGTCCTCCAGTGACTTGCCACTGGCAAGAATCTCCTGCAATTTGGGCACATTGTCGTCGTGAAGTGCCAGTGCCAGCTCCTGCCAGACCGGAGTCTCGATCCGCTCTTCGTGCAGTCGCGTCATCAACAGGCGCGCATAGTCGTGTCGCTGGGTCGACAGATACCAGGCGATCGCGATTTCCTCGCGCCAGAATTCTTCGGAGGTGGACTGGGTGGCCTCGCCCGCCATCAGTTTCTGGATCCAGCGCTCGTTCTCGGCCACCGTGCCGTGGGCGATGAGCAGGTTGGCGTAGCTGCTGGCAAGCTCACGCGTCTGTGACTTTGTACTTTGCGCGATGACGGGGCGCAACTTGCGCATGGTGTACTGGCGGACCTTGTAGGCGTGATCGGTATTGCCGACCTGATCCAGCGCATCGGCGAATGTCAGCAGCAGGTTGTAGTCGTGTTCATCGCGTTCCATGATCTTGTTGAACCACTGCAGGCTATCCTGTGGTGCCTTTAGTTTCATATGGGCAAGTGCATAGGGCGCCCACAATTCTGGCGTCGTGGGTGCGATTTGCAGGTTTTCGTTCATCAGCGCGAGCAGTTTGTCGGAATCCTGCTGGCCCAGTTGCAGCCAGAATTTCCCGGTGATCGCCGCAACGTTTTCGGGCTCCAGTGCCAGGGTTTCGTCGAAGGCCTGTTCCGCTGCCAGAGTGTCGGCGTTGCTGACGTGGTAGGCCGCGGCCGATGCCCAGTAGTCTGGCATCTCGCGCAGTACGACCAACTCATCGTTGGCATCGAGGTAGCGTTCGACCTGCGGGTAGAGATCGTGCTGAAAGACAATGTTCAGCGCCTGGGTCAGAAAGGTGTCATCCTGCGTTTCGCGCCAAAAGCTCTCGGCCTGCGCGACGGCGCCTTCGTAGTCTTGCTGATCGCGCATCGCCCTGACCACACGGCGGCCCAGTGCTATGCGTTGTTGTTCATCGACGTCGAGCACTTCCAGTTCTTCCAGCGCCGCCGTAATGATCTCAGGCTTGCGGTAGCGCCAGCCGATTTCAGAAATCAGCTTAAGCTGGTAATTGCTGGCCTGACTGATATCCAGTTGCTGCAGACGCTCGGCAATGATTGTCGCCGTTTCCGGCTGGTGCAAGCGCCAGTGCAGTTCCATGCGATTGAGTGATTCCTCACCCGAATGGCCATAGCTTGCCGCCAGATCTTCCCATGCGGCCAGTGCCTCCTGGTAGTTCAGGTGTCTCTGGTGCAGCAGGGCCAGCTCGCGCTGGGCCATCGCCGTATTGCCATAACGATCGATGTGGTCTGACAATGCCTGTGCCGCATCTGCCGGTCTGCCGTCCTGCTCGAACAGGTCGATCATGGTTAGCAGATCAGGATCATTCAGCGGTCGCAAGCCAGCCAGTTGCCGATAGCCATCGGCCGCGAGGCCAAGCTGCCAGGTCATTTCCGACAAGCGTATTTGTTGGCGCAGGAATTCTTCGTTCGGGTAGCGGCTGGCGAGCCACTTCCAGTGTGTCAGCGCTTCCGTCGGGTTGCCGCTCCATTCCTCAAGCTGTGCCAGTTGAACGCGAAACTGGCCATTCTCTGGCTGTTGAGCAAGCGCGCGCTGCGCCCAGTAGGTCGCATCATTGAGTTGCTTGTTCGCTTGCGCAAACTGAATCTGGCGCTGCATCGCCGCGACATCATAGGGTCGCACTCTGAGCAGTTCCATGTTCCAGTCCATCGCGTCTGCGCGCAGACCCAGTTGGTTCGCAAGATCAATGGCCTCCTGCAACAGTTCTCCGTTAGCAGGTTCGGCATCAATGCGTTCGCGCATCGTTTGCAACGCGTCTTCATTGCGTCCGGCTGCCAGCAGCAGCGATTGTCGACGTTGGCTCAGCTCGGGGAGTGCCTGATCTTCGCTCAACATGGCAATGCTCTGAACGTACTCTGCCGACAGGCCGGGCAGGTTCGAGGCCAGCGACCACTTCGCTGCCTTTTCCAGCCAGAAGATCTGACGTTCGATAGTGGTATCGGCGTCGGCCAGCCGGGCGTAGACCGGGTAGGCGAGATCAGGACGGTTGGCGGCGAGCGCCAGCGACGCGAGCTGTGTCAGGTCGTCGATCTTTTCGGGTGGATCGCCGATCAGTGTTTCCAGCGTTTCCTGCTGGCCCTGCAAATCGCCGATGATCGCCATACTCGAGATCATTCGAATGCGCAGATCGTAGCGTTCCTGCGCGTTGTCGTTCAGTGCAATCGCAGTGCGAAAACAACTGATCGACTGACCGTGTAACTGGTTTTGCGCAAGAATGTCTGCGCATCTCCAATTCCACTCTGCGCCCTTTTTTGGGTCCATTGACGCAAGTTGTAAATAGAGTGCAGCGGTAATTTCAGGCTGCTCGAGTTGTTCGCTGAGCTGGGTGCTGCGACTAACAATTGGCATCTGTTGCAAGGTCTGATCGTTTAACAGCTGCGTCAGATGGGACAGCAACTGGCTGCGATAGGTAGCCGCTGCCGCCTCGGTCTCGGCATTGACAAAGCGCATATGGGCCAGCTCCAGATCGAGCAGGAACTGATCGCCCTTATCCAGCGCCACGTCGGGGCGACTGTCCAGTAGCTGTAACGCTTCTTCCCATCGCTGAGCCCGAATCATCGCGTAGGCCAGTGCACGGATTTCTGTCGCAGGCAACTGTTCTTTCGCGCTGCGCGCCTTGAGGAGCGCGAGATCGAGTTCGTCGATTGGTTCCGCGTTGGGGGAGGCGGCAACCGGGTCTTCGAAACGATACGTATCGACAGAAGGTTTGAGTAGAAAAAATCCAATACCGAGCAAAAGCGCGATATAAAACAGGTAAACCTTCGGGATCAGGCTCTCACGTCGGGCAGTCGAGAACGGCATAGCCTGTGTCCTGTGTTGAAAATTCGAATCGAATGGTGTTCTTGCCGGTGGGATTGCCGCGCACGGTCTTGTCGGCCACTCTAAGACTGCACAGGCGTCCGGGGATTGCGCCGATTTCAGCGACGACCGGTACATTGCCAATCAGCCGAAATCGCAACTGCGAGCCTCGCTGCTGCCAGTCTTTCACTGCCGCGTTCGAGGAGACCAGAAAGGGGCGTGTCGGGGTTCGTTTCGTCGTTTTAAAAGTTAAGGAGTCGGCGCCATTGGTATGAATGTAGACGCCGTCGTGCAATTGTCTGGCACCCACCAGTTGTGCACTTGATTCCAGGTCGGGCCATCGATCCGAGTCGACCATGCGCAGTGTGCGCACGTTGCCAAGCCCGGACAGTTTCCACCGACCATCGAGGTAGCGAGCCACGCCCGCATTGCGAAAGTCTGGCACCTTTTTTACATACTCGCTGACGTAGACCGGGAAAATCGATTGCGTCAGTGTCCACTCGTAAATCTCCGTGAGTGCGCGCATTGTCGCGGCTTTGGTGCCGGCGTAGAAGTGATAGTAAATGTTGATTGGCTTCAGGCGCCTGGGCTGATCAGTCAGTTCAAGCGTTTCGATCACACGTCTGAATCCATCGAACGGCCCGGTCCATTCGTTGGTGTAGACGTTTTCGTTCATGATCGGCGCGTAGATCTGCAATTGATCAGCTACCGTTCGAACCATGGGTGATACATTGGATAGCACGGGCTCCGCGGCTGTGATTACGGTATACCCGCCATTCATATTGACGAGGCCTGCCTGATTGGCGATGGCTAACTCGGCTGCACCTGGCAACGCGTCGCCGCTCCAGAGTACCACTTCGGTCTTTTTACCTGGCGGCGCCAGATTGGTATCAATGTACTGCGCGGAACCGACGATTTCCCGATGCGGGTTATAGCGATAGCCCGTTACCGGCAGATTGTACTTCCCGCTTTCGGATTCACTGGATATTCTGGGCCAGCTATAGGGATGGCTGAAGGTGTGAGTGGCAATCTCGACGTTGTCGCGCGCAAAGAGTCGGCGTGCCGTTGACAGCATTCTGTCGCGTCGGTCGTCGTAGATGTTCAGTGCATTGAGTTCGGCTTCCACGATCGAAATTGTGTGGGGAAGCGGGTAGCGCTCGATGATTTCGGTTTCGATTACTTCGGAGCCCAGCTTTCGACCTGGCGTTTCCGCCCACGAGGGCATGGCGTCGCCGTCGATATGAGCAAGCCAAAGGCGATTACCATTCTCGGTGCTGACTTCCGGCATGGGCGTATCAGTCAATTGCAGTGCTTTGCGAAGAAACTTGAATGGATCGACGATCCAGTAGGGTGCGATGCCGACCCTTGAATCACTGTGGCCTGGACTGAGTGCGTAACCACCCCAGGTTCCGCTCACAACGACATCGGCGTGACGATCCTGGTTGTCGATATAGCGCAGGTGAACTGAGTTGTCGGCATTAATGCTGCGCGCGTTGACCGCGAGACCTTCGACACGCGGTAGTGGTGGCGCTTCGAACCCAATCATGTCGTCCGCTCTACTGACTGTCATCGAGTCGTAGTCGAGGACTGGCGCCAGTTCGATGCCCATCTTCGCTGCGACCTCAGTGCTGATGTCAAAGCCTGGATGTGCGAACATCGCGACCGGAATTCCGCTGCCGATCAGCTCGGATATCCACGGCTCATATCCGTCGACTTCTACGTTGTCAATGCTCCAGCTCACGACGCCCGCATAGCGGCCTTGCGGTGCTGCGGTGGGCAATCCCTGCGTATGAATATCGTGATAGACCGGGACGTAACCCATATATTCCAGTGGCACGGCAACTATCCGGTGTACTTGGGATTCTTCCTGCAGGCCGTTGACACTGCTATCGAATACCAACAGCACTTCGCGTGGAATGACCTCCAGCGTGCTGATACCAACGTAGTCGAGAGCCGGGGTGGCAACCCATGGGGTGAAGCCGAGCTTTGCAATTTTGGTTGCGGTGTCGCGCGCCAGACTTCGCTCGGTAGGCGGCACGTAGTCGATCGAAATAACATCGAGACCGTAGTGATCTTTAGCGTGGTTGAGCTGCCCGAGCAGCCACTCGCGATCGCGCTCGTTGACCGATTTATATTGTTGGGCCGTGTTGTCCCACGAACGAAACAGGGATTCCGCTGCCACTGCTTCCAGTACAGTGGCAATTTTGTCCAGGACTTCGAAGCCACGATTGGCGATCAGTCGAAAGTGCGGATGACGATCCTGAATGCGTGAGATCAGCACCGCCAGCGCTGCTTCCTGGCTGCTCCGCCGTTGTGGGGTATCAGCGTAGAGCTGATAACTGTCCATCGTGTCGAGAAACAGACCGTCAAATCCCCGTGCTGCCAGTTGATCAGTGCGCTGCAGAATCAATGATTGCCAGTTGGCGGAAGACAGGTCGAGTACGACACTGCCCCAGGTATTGTTCTGGCCGACGATCGAGCTGGAATCGATCCGATCGGACCAGGGTCTATTGGGTGCGGATTCGCCAATGCTGACGTAGGCGTAGGTTGTGGCCCCGTACTTTTTCAGATCACGCAGTTCCTGATCGGTGACGTTTTCGGATTCGAGCACGAGTCGATCGAATTGCGCCAGAATGTTAACCGGCGGATTATTCGCGTAGTAGATCGCTGTGCTGAGTTGCTTGCCACTGGCCAGCGTCGGGCCGAGCAGCAGCAGTGCTGCGAGTGGCCATACGCGGTAGCGCACAGACCTGCGAAGCAGAGTACGCGATCGCTGAAGGATGAACTTGCAGAACGAGAGAATCATTGTTCAGTCCGGTTTTCTTTGCCTGTAGTTCCGCTGATCACGCGCTCGCCAGATGTTCCCGCTTGCGCATAAAAGTACGAAACTCGATGTTTTCAAGTTCGCTCGAGAGCAGAAATATTCCGACAAACGCTGTCAGCGTCATGGACAGACCAAAGCCATAACCGTAGAACACCGGCCCCAGTTCGATGGAAAGCCAGGTAAACGCCGCGTTGCTAACGAGTAGGGTCAATGTCAGCCAGAATGCGTCGCGCAGACGATCGAGGTAAAAGAGTACATTAAGCACCGCCAGCATCAGTACCTGTGCGGCGACACCAATCAGGTCGATGTAATACAGGTGAATGAACTTTTCCGAGATACCCAGCCACTGAATGATTTGCGGGCCCAGCAGATACAGCACGAGAACCGTGATGCCCTGTACTTTTATTATCTGGAAAATTCCCTGGCGCACGGCCAGAATCATTGCATTGCCAAGTGACTCGATCTCTTCGAGGCTGGCATTTCCGCGTACTGCTGTGAAGAACCCGTCGTAGGCTTCGGCGAAATCTGTCTCGATGCGCAACAGAAAAACAGCCATGCCCGGTATAATCGACAGATACGCGAGGAATATTGGCAGATCGTAGATAAGAGATGCTCTCAACGGACCGATGATCGCCTCCGAGGTGGCCGGCGAATACCAGAATATGAACTTGTCGATCCAGATACCGAGGTTATAGAACAGCCCGACGAAAATCAGCACCGGAAAAATTTCGCGTCGGCGGAGAAAGTCCAGACGAACGCTTTCCTTTACCGGATACTCGGGTATGACAATGCCGAGCATCATGAACAGTAACAGCGCATGGCCGATGAGTAGTCCACCGAGCAGGCCGTCGAGTCCATACGGCATCAACAGCAGGGACAACATCACTGTCGCGGTATAACCAATAAAAAATGACAACAGGATGACTTTGAACTTTTTTAAACCAGCGACAAAGATCACTACGATCCAGATGTTGGATAGCGTGACGAAATTAGCGACCATCAGTACTTCGTAGGCAAAGGTTTCTCGAAAGACTTTCAACATCAGGAAGACGCCAATAGCGCCTGTGACCAGTGTCGTTAAAAGCAATGCGCCAAGCAGGTTAGGGTTAATCAGGTGATCTTTGCCTTCGAACAGTCTGTCTGCAACAAAACGTGTAAACACCAGCTGTAACAGGCCAGACAGAATCAACGACGCCCCCATGATCCAGGTGACAGACGTGGTGAATTGTTGAACTTCAATACCGCCGACTTTTTGCGATAATGCAACAATGCCAATCAACATGACACCCAGAATGGATAGCACCCACGGGCCGGCGCTGATCAGGCCGGCAAATCCGTAGGCTTTCAGTGTGCCGGTGAACGTGTCGTCGTCGAGGTATTTTCGCAGCTCGAAACCGATTCCAGCCATGCCTTATTGCCCCTGCTGTGTCGCCACATGGGCGGTGGTGCCGATCCGATCGGTATAGACCTTTCGATACGATGCGATCATCTGCACTTCATCGTAGTAGGTCTTTACGCGTTCAATGGCTGTATCTCGAGCTTTGCACCACGCGTCTTGATCGGTCAACAGTGCGATTGCGGCCTCGGCCATTGCCGATGGATTGGCAATAGGTACTACAGCACCGGCACTGCCGAGCGCCTGGTCTTCGGGTGTCACACCGTGGATCAATTCCCTGCAGCTGCCAACATCCGTGGTGACCGTTGGAATCCCCGCTGCGAAGCCTTCCAGTACCACCAGCGGCTGACCTTCTGATACCGAACTCAAAACTGACAAGCCAACCTTCGGCAGAATCTCTACCATGGACTGGAAGCCCAGGAACTTGACGCAATCTTCAAGCTCCATGCTTTGTACCAGTGCATGGCATTCGGCACTGTAGGCTTCATCTTCGTCTTCCGGGCCAATCAGCCAGCCCTGCGCCTGCGGCAATTTGCTGCGCACGATACGCATGGCGCGGATAAAAGTTTTGATGTCTTTGATCGGGACCACTCGACCGATCAGCGCCAATACTGGTGGAACAGGGGCGTCGGCTGCGCGTCGCACCTCGCGATAGCGCGCTACGTCTACCCCGTTCGGCACGATGGTGAGTGAGTCCGGATTGGCACCATCCTGTATTTGACGCAGGCGGTTGCCGTTGTACAGTGTGTAGACATGATCGCTCGAGTCGTAGGCCATACGTCCAAGTGATTTAAAAAACCTGATCCATACCTGACGCAGATAATTCATACTGTCGTCAAGACCGACTCGGAACGGATCAGCGTCCTGCGGTATCCAGTCTACCTGTGCCAGATCGAGTTCGCGTTCTTTGGTGTAGATACCGTGTTCCGAAATGACATAAGGCCGCTCGGCTGCGGCTTTGAGTAACACGCCTAAATAACCTGCGTAGCCCGTTGATACCGAGTGGTAGACATCTGCGCTTGGTGGGGCCTTGGCGATTTCGGACAGTTTAAACAGCGGGTCGTGCATGGTGCGCACGGTCCAGAAAAAATGGTTGAAATCCAGTCCGGCCGGTGCGTCATTGTACTTTTCTATAATTGCATGCCAGGCGTCGTCGCTGTTCTCAAGATCCGCTCGTGTCAGGCCGTTCTCTTCGATCAGCAGTCGAGCAAAGTCGGTCGTAGTGCGACCATCAAGTGGCTTGTCCCAATCGGTCAGGGTGGCGTGCAGGGCGAGATTTTGCGTGAACAGTGCTGATCGATCTGGCCTGCGTTGCCAAAAACGACGCTTGTGCTCAGGTTCGTCGTCAGACTGACCCAGCAACATATGACATTCCAGGTGTACCAGGTTGTCGGGTAATTCATAGACGGGCTCGCGATAGTCTTCCGCCTGACCGCCGAGGAAGATGATCGAGAATGTGAGTTCGGGCATGCCCTCGATGAGCTGGCGAACCCAGGTCGAGACACCGCCGCGAACGTAGGGATAGGTGCCTTCCAGCAGCAGGCAGACGTTGGCATGGCTATCCGGGTTGTAGCGTGGTGACGGATTCATGCCCAGTACTCCGCGACCTGGCGCAGGGGAGGGTAGGCGGTAAATGCTCGATCGATTGAATTCAACGAATCCTTTACCTGATCAAAATCGCGTGCCTTGAAGGCCGCCTCTGCCTGATAGGGCAGCACTTTGTCCTTTGACATACCGAATTTGATGGCCTGACCAAATGCAGTCATTGCTCGTTTGTTTTCACCCTGCGCAAGTGCAACCCGGCCAAACAGAAAATGGGCATTTGGATTTTTCGGGGTGAAGGTTATAGCCTGGAGCGCCGCACTTGCCGCCTTGTCCAGCAGTTGTGCGCGTGCAACGGGCTCGTCATCCTCGAGAGTCAAAAGTTCGAGATAATTGGTTGCGATCTGGAGTTGTGTGGCGGTCTTGTTCTGCTTGCCGCTACTGCGCTCTGCCTCTCGCTCAAGCCGTTGTATGTCCCGGTTGAGCGAGGATACTTTTTTGTCCATCGCCTGAAAGGCAGTCAGTCGAACACGTTCATCCGGATGCGCGACGGCTGACTTGAGTACATCGGCTGATTCGGAGTTGCGAATATTTCGCGATGACAAGACTTTCTTGTATACCTCGTCAGTCTCTTGATCGAATAGCAGTTGTTCGGCAATTCCACGGCTATCGAGTTTCGCGTGCAGTCGATTTAATGGTGCGGTGTAGGGCAGGTCGACGTTGCGGGTGATTTGCCAGAATTCCGGAACGCGATATCTGCCATTGGCAATACTGCCGCCGAGTGTCAAAGCGCCGGCAATACCTACGGTGCCTGCAAACGGAATGAAAAAGCAGATGCAGAAAAGAAAGAGCATCAACGAGCGATGACGACCCGGGATGATGGTTCGGCACAGCGCAGAGATCGCAATCGTCGCCATCGCGCAGGCCAGCGTGTGACACGCCAGCCACCAGACGATGGTCAGGCGCAGACCAACATCGCCAATCAGTTGCGCTGACAGTACCAGTTCAACCAACAGTGCGAGTAGCAGCAGCGAAATTCCCAGCAGGCTACGCAACACGTTTCTTTTTCCTCTTGCCCTTGCCGGTTGTAGTCAGGCCGGTGAACTCATTGATAAAGTCGAGGCAGGACTCGCGTGTGTCACGGCGGTGAATCTGCCGCGCACGCACTTGCTGCAGGTGATCGTTGAGATCCAGCTTGAACTCTTTTTCTACCGCCTCGGCGGCGCGAGTCAGATAGGCCTGACATTGCGCGTCGTTAATCAACGGCAGGAGAATAACCACGGTTTGGCTGCCATCCATACTTCTCGGTTGCCAGGAGCTGTCCAGGCTTCGGATATTGCGAGCGAGAAAATTCGCCACCTGATCGGCCTTGTCAAACTGTTTGAATTGCAGACACAGCAGGGATGAATTGACCCGATTGGTTCTGGCGAATTTTACGGCGTTGTCGAGTTCTGCCATAAACCATCCACTGCGCGATTCACCCATGCTGCGCGAACGGCTGAGCATGTCGCCGACGTAATTACCCAACAGCGAAAGCACATTTAGATTCTCCTGCTGAAAAGCCAGGAAGTGCATATCCGCAATGGCCAGCACCCCGTGCAGATGATTGTGTGAATCGACGATAGGCACGACGGCGAGCAGACCGGTTTCGGCGTTCACCTTAATGTTGTTCGTCAACTTCACACTGACCAGCTGCCGCGACTCGATCGCCATCTTCAGCAGCGGATCGAAAACAGGCAGATCCTGCATCTGGCCATGGGTTGCAATCGGTGTGGGGTTGACCCGCTTGTTGTCCTTGACCCCGTAGAGGCCGGCAACCTGCACAGCGCCAAACTGCGCAAACACAGCCATCAGTTCGCTGCCCGCGCTGAGTCCGTCGCTGTTGGTTGTCAGTAGTGGCTGAAGCTGTTGCAGAGCCTGGCGAAGACTGAGCCGCTTGCCGGCCATAAACTCTTCAAGTTGACTGTGCGAAACCTTCAACACGTGATAGTCGTTGGAAAATTCCTTCAACCGATGTCGCAGGTAGTGGTTTTCTGCATGCGCGTGCCGGCTGTTGCGCTTCCAGGTGTTGGCGGCATCGCCGACGATGATGGTCAGGATAATCAGCCCGATACCCAGCGTCATCAGTTGGCTGGATTGTGCGACATAGGCTGGCCAAGGGTAGAGCAGACACAGCGATGTAGCCAAGGCGCAGACCAGTCCCCAGGTCGTACCGTAGCGTGCGGCGAAAACAATCGGTGGCACCAATAGCCACGGCAGGCCACTGTTCAAACCGATTGGGTCAGCCGGGAAGAAATAGAAACCGACGACCGGTACGATCGCGGCGAACAGGATCAGCTCAATGGTCTTCTGGAACCATCTGTTCTGGGTTCCATCGTCGACCCACTGAAAAGAGCTTTTCCTTTTCTTCGGGTTGTCTGAGAGAGAGAGGCTACTCATCATGGCTCAATGCGATCCGAATTTTCGAACACTCTGCGCTTCTTGGGTTTCTTGCTGCTGGCAGCAGGAAGTGCGGCGGCGGCGGCTGGCTCGGCATTGGAACGGCCGTTGGCCAGCGTGTCGGTGCGCAGTGGCGGTGGTGCGGCGTTGCCGCGGCGTATGCGCAGCTCATTAACCAGATCACCAACAGTTTTGCTCGCGACACTGGTCAGGTTCGAGTAGCCCCAGCCGGTGCGTGACGCGCTGGCCTGCCACAGCACGTTGCCCGTGCCGAGATCTGTGAACTTCAGGCTCAGGCCCACGGCTGGTTCATTGTCGACACCGTTCTTGTATCGCCACTCCTGCACCTTGCCGGTGACGGCATAGCGATAGCCGTTTTCGATGGCCCATTTTTTTGCGTTCTGCAATTGCACACCACTGTCGAGGATTGACAGCAGCGACTGCTCTTCGCTCGATTTGTATTCGTCGATCACGGTAACACCCCGCGAGCGCAGGTGCGTTTCGACCAGGGCCTTGGCGCTATCGCCTGCCAGCGGCGTGGAAGAGAAATTCTCGATTGGCAGCAGCGCCCATTTCTCCGACGTGAACAGACTCGCTCGGCTCGAGGATGTCATGGTCTCGCAAGCGCTGAGTAACGCTGCTGCGGTTAGAACAACTGCGGTGAAAATATTTTGACGCATACTCTGCTTCCGAATGGATGTCTGTCGCGGCGCAAACGGATGTTTGTCACGCGTTGAGTTATCTGGTTGTCACACCGTGTTAGCCGGTTCGATGACGGCGTGGTCAGCGATTTCGCCTGCTCCGTCACGTAAATCGGCCGTAACAAGAGCATTTATTGTTCCACCCGTGGACTACGCATCGAAGTTCGGCGCTGGGTGTCGTAGAAAAACAGCTGTGTGGCCCTTATCGAAAGATCTCAGGCACGATTCGCGATAAGCTTTTTCACATGCACGACTGGCTGATAAATCTTTGTGTCCAAACGCGTAGCCAGCCGGCGCAGGTGTTGGTTTCGGTGATCAAGGTTGCAGGATCAGCGCCACGAGAAGTCGGCGCAAAAATGCTCGTGGGCGCGGATGGATCGACTGGCACGATCGGCGGTGGCCATCTTGAACACCTGGCGTGTCAGCGCGCGCGAGTGCTGTTGGATGACGCGACGCCAGCCAGCCAGCGGCTGTCGCTGGCCCTCGGTGCTGCGCTTGGGCAGTGTTGCGGTGGCCGAGTGGAATTGTTGTTTGAAGTTATCGCGCACGACGCGATATGGCTGCAGCGCGTTCGATCCTCGCAACCAGATCAAGACGTCTGGCTGTGCCGGCAACTCAACGAAGACGCCGTGATGCAGACGCGCTTGATCGATAGGAGCGACACGGATCGCGCTCTCTCGCCGCAGCTGCTGACGCGGATCCGCAATTGTATAGAACCAGCTTTGATCAGCGTTGCCGATCAGCAATGGTTTGTCGATCCGTGTCGGGTGCGGCCACCTGAAGTCTGGATCTTCGGTGCGGGGCATGTTGGCAGGGCCGTGGTACGACAGCTAGTCCTGTTGCGCTATCGTATTGTCTGGGTCGATCAGCGCGAGGATCAATTGTATTTCGATTCAGCGCCCACTACCGCGCCTATAGAAAAGCGTCTGGTCAGCGATCCGCTGGATGAGATTGCCGACATACCCAGTCATGCGCGTGTGCTGGTGATGACCCACAGCCACGATCTGGACTTCCAGCTGTGCCAGCAACTACTGAAACGTGAAGGCTATGGTTTCATTGGGCTGATCGGCTCTGCGACCAAAAGTGCGCGGTTTCGAAAACGCCTCAATCAGCGCGGCCTTGACAGCTCGGTTATCCACTGTCCAATAGCGCCGGGTTTGCTGCAATCGCGACGACCGGAATCTATTGCGCTGGCGATAGCCATCCAATTGACACAACTCGACGAGTCGGCCAGTGAGGTGAGTAAAGAGCACCTTTCGACGTCACTTCATGCACAATTTCGCAAAGGCAGTGAATGAGTAAGACCACGTTATTTCTGGGCACCGTGTGTCATCTGATTGATGATCCGCTGAACGCCGGTGAGTCAGCTCTGCAAAGCTTTCGGGATGGCGCACTGCTGGTGCGCGATGGCCGGGTAGTGGAAGTAGGGGCGGCAGCCGACCTGGCGTCCTGCGAGCGCGCAAACGACGTGGAAGTGATTGATTGCCGTGGCCAATTCATCTTGCCCGGTTTTATCGATTCGCACCTGCATTTCCCGCAGGCCGAGATGATTGGCAGCCACGGTGCTCAATTGCTGGAGTGGCTGCAAAAGTATACGTTCCCCGCCGAGCTCGAGTTCGGCAGTGCCGATTATGCGAAGGCAGCCGCTGAGGTGTTTCTCAACGAGCTATTAAAGAACGGCACCACTACGGCACTGGTCTACGCCACCGTCCACTCCCATTCGGCAGACAGTCTTTTTCGGGCGGCTGCTCGGCGCGATCTGCGGCTGGTGACCGGCAAGGTGATGATGGATCGCAACTGCCCGCCGAAGCTGCAGGACACGCCGCAACAGGGATACGAGGACAGTCTTGCACTCATTGAAAAGTGGCATGGCCGGCAGCGTTTACAGTACGCGGTGACTCCGCGATTTGCGCCGACCTCCAGCGATGAGCAGTTGCGGTTGGCTGGAAAACTGTTCGATCAGATAGACGGTCTTTTTTTGCAGTCGCACGTGGCGGAAAATCGTGCCGAGGTCGAGTGGGTGGCGGAACTTTTTCCCTGGGCTCGCAGTTATCTCGATGTCTACGATCATTTCGGGTTGCTTGGCGAGCGCGCGGTCTATGGGCACTGCATCTATCTGGATGATGCCGATCGGCGGCGCATGCGCGACACCGGTTCTGCCATCGCCTTCTGCCCGACGTCAAATCTATTCTTGGGCAGTGGCCTGTTCGACTATAGACAGGCCAGAGAGCAGGGGGTGGCCACCAGTCTGGCGACCGATGTTGGCGGTGGCACCAGTTTCAGTATGCTTAAGACTGCCGAGCAAGCTTACAAAGTTACGCAACTGTGTGGTGGTGGTGTGGATCCCTTATCGCTGCTCTACGAGATGACGCTGGGTGCCGCCAGAGCGTTGTCAATGGATCGACACATCGGTAATTTTGACGCGGGTAAAGAGGCGGATTTTGTCGTGCTTGACGCTGCCGACAATCCGTTGTTGGCACGGCGGCTGGAACGCGCAGATTCCCTGGGTGAACAGCTCTTTGCCATGATGGTGCTGGGCGATGAGCGATGCACTGCCGGCACCTATGTGCTCGGCGAGTGCCAGTATCGGCGAGCCTGACGCGGTACCGGTGAATCCGGCACCGCGCAGCAATACCACTATCAGGGATTGCTGAGCTCGCGATCGCCGCCGCTGCCTGTGTTGCTGTCAGGCTTGGCCGCTGGCGCCGCTGCGCCGTCGGTACCAGCCGGTCGGGTTTCCACCTGCTGCAGCGACGAGGTATCCGGGCGTTTTACGCTGGCGCCATTGGATGGAGCATTGCTGCCTTTAGCCGTGTTACCGCTGTTGCCGCTTGCAGCAGGGCTGTTGGTGGCTGTGGATTCACCTGAATCCTTACTGGCCAGCGATCGGACGCTGCTCTTTAGCTGGCTCGGTTGCACCGGGGATACCTGAAATCCTTCGGCGGCCTTGCCGTTCGTCGTGTTGCCGGCAGTCGAGGCAGTCGCATCACTTGCCGTGGCTGTATGGGGCTTGTCGTTTCGGGCTTTCGCTGTGGCCTGCTCAGGACGCGAATCCGACCTGGGCTGTGGGCCAGTCGCTGGTGCTGCCTGCGCCGGGCGGGGCTGCTGCTGGGCGGCTGGATGTGGGCCGGCATCGGGTTTGCCCTGGGTGGCACTGTCGCCGGTATTGTTGCGCGATTCATTGCGCGAATCGCCGTTTGCATCGGCGCGTGACTCGTTAGACGACGAGGAACGACGACGACGATTGCCCGACTCTGACTTGCTCTCAGCGTTCTGGCCGGCGCCGTTGCCGTCGACAGCTGGCGCCGCGTCAGCATGGCTGGCCGGCTCGGCAGGTTTGTTCGCCTTGTCGCCGCCTTCGGCCGCTCGATCGCCGGATGTGTCGTTGCTTTGCGGCGTATCAGCGCCAGCGTTTTTGCTGTCGTTGTTGGCATTGCGGTTGTTGCGACGGCCGCGGCGAGGATAGCGATTGCGCCCGGTTCGCTCACGCGGTTGCTCGTTGCGACTCTGATACCCGGAGGAGGCCTGACTATCAGTGCCGGCTGCGTCAACCGTCGCGTCGCTGGTCGGCTCGGCTACCTCGGCATTGCGTTCGTCGCGCTGGTTGTTCTGCGCGGGGCCTGTCGGTCTGGCTTGCGTCTCGGCGTTTTGCTTATCGCTGGTCTGCTTGTCAGCGTTTTTACCCTGCTGGCGACGCCCGTTCTGGCCTTTGCCGTTGTTGCGGTTCTGCTCGCCGCGATTGCCCCCTTGCTTGCGCTGGTTGCCACCACTCGATTGATTCTGGTTACCACTCTGACCGCTCTTCTGGTTGTTGTTGCCCCTGCCGCGACCTTCTGCCTCGTTACTGCCGCCGTCGGCAGCCTCGTTGTTCTTACCGCGTTTGCCCTGATTGCCCCGTTCACGGCGTGGCTTGCGACGATTGCTGTTATTGCCATTGCGGTTGTTGCCGCGCGCAGAGGGGCTCTCGGTCTGCTCGTTATTGGCGTTGGACGCCACATCGTTGCTGGCCTCGGCGGGTGCATTTTTACCCGGCGAGAACACCGCACTGATAATTCGACTGAAAAAACCGGTCTCGGGCTTTTCGGGTTGTTCTGTCGCTTGCTGCGTCGGTGTGGGGATGGGTGAGGCCGGTGCAATACTCTGCACGGCGGCCACTTCGCTGTCGCTCTGGGTGGCCTCTTCGTCGGGTGGCACGTAGGCCTTGGGACGATTAGCCAACTGGAAGCTGTTGAGCTTGTTGGCGTCGTGGCCCACTTCGCCAACCTTGATTCGTTCGATCTCGTAGTGCGGCGTCTCAAGCGTCGAGTCGGGGACCAGCAGGGCGCTGGCGATATCGTTGCGTTCCTCGATCTCGCGAATCGCCTCGCGTTTTTCGTTTAACAGATACGTGGCAACCGATACCGGCATGCGAATCAACACGCGGCCGGTATTCTCTTTCATGGACTCTTCCTCCAGCAGCCTGAGCATCTGCAGGGCGAGCGATTCGACATTGCGGATCGTGCCGCTGCCGCTGCAGCGTGGGCACACCAGTTCGATGCCCTCGCCAAGCGACGGGCGCAGCCGCTGGCGCGACATTTCCATCAGGCCAAATCGGGAGATTCGACCGACCTGCACTCGGGCACGGTCGATCTTTACCATCTCGCGAAGCCGATTTTCCACCAGTCGCTGGTTCTTGTTGGCCATCATGTCGATGAAGTCGATGACGATCAGGCCGCCGAGATCGCGCAGCCGCAATTGGCGGCCAATCTCGTCGCAGGCTTCCAGATTGGTGTTGGTGGCCGTTTCCTCAATATCGCTGCCCTTCGTCGCACGGGCCGAGTTGATATCGATGGAGATCAGCGCCTCGGTGTGGTCAATGACCAGCGCGCCACCGGACGGGAGCCGCACCTCGCGCTGAAACGCAGATTCGATCTGTCCTTCGATCTGATAGCGGTTAAACAGCGGCACGTCTTCGCCGTAGAGCTTCAGTTTGCGCAGGTTCTGCGGCATGTACTGGCTCATGAAGGTGTGCGCCTGATTGAACACGTCGGGCTCGTCGATCAGGATCTCGCCGATGTCATTGCGAAAGTAGTCGCGCAGCGCCCGAACAATGACATTGCTCTCCTGGTAGATCAGGGCGGGTGCTTTGTTCTCCCCTTCGGCGGCCTTGATCGCATTCCAAATCTCTACCTGATAGTCGAGATCCCACTGGAGTTCTTCTGTGCTGCGTCCGACCCCGGCGGTGCGGATGATGATGCCCATGCCATCGGGAATGACGAGGTCATTCATGGCCTCTTTGAGCTGTGTGCGCTCATCGCCTTCGATGCGTCGTGAAACGCCGCCGGCACGTGGGTTGTTCGGCATTAGGACCAGAAATCGGCCCGCCAGACTGGCGAAAGTCGTCAGCGCGGCGCCCTTGGTGCCCCGTTCCTCTTTCTCGATCTGGACCAGTATCTCGTCGCCCTCGCGGACGCCATCCTTGATATTTGGCCGCGCGCCGTCGTTGCGAGCAGACTCAGCTACATACTCGCGCGCGATTTCCTTAAATGGCAGAAAACCGTGGCGATCAGCACCGTAGTCGACAAACGCAGCTTCCAGGCTGGGCTCGATGCGGGTTATTTTGGCCTTGTAAATATTGGACTTTTTCTGTTCTCTCGTGTTGTGTTCTATGTCTAGGTTGTCGAGCTTTTGCCCGTCAACGATCGCTACCCGCAGTTCTTCCGGCTGGGTGGCGTTTACAAGCATGCGTTTCATTGGAGTTATCGTCCTGTAGTGGAACGGCACTCGCAATCGCGATTTGCTGCAAATGTTGGGTCATGGGCGCGCGTGGCGCCATCACTGAAGTACTCCCTTGACTTTCGGGTTCAGGTTGTTTGTCAGCATTTGTCCGTGATTGTTATGGTGCCGAACAGAATTCTGGTAGATCAAATCTGCCCCGCCACAAGCTGCTGTCGGTTCAAGCTGGACAGCTATCGCGAATGCTGTGATCGGACTACCTCGGGGTGCGAATGTGACGCACGCCGAAGGCCGCAATTTGGCATCCGCCGATGAGAGAGGCGGGCTTGGAAAAATGATTGATTCGGAAGTGTAGAGTGGAGAATAGGTGGTCCACTGAACGTCCTGACGCTGACGACCCTGCTTGATAGGAATTTTCTCGTCGCCAGCCTCACTAATATAGCATCATATTGCGATCCAACAAACTCTCCAGCGATTACAAATCAGATGAAACCCGATCGGGACTTTCGCCAGGTCCGCCAGGTGGAAGTGGGCGAGCATCAGCAGGGGCAGAGAATCGACAACTACCTGCTGTCTCAACTGGACGGTGTGCCGCGCTCTGTGGTGTATCGGATTCTACGCACCGGCCAGGTCCGGGTTAACAAAGGCAGAATCAAGCCATCCTACCGATTGTCAGCCGGCGATATTGTGCGGATTCCACCGGTGTCGGAGAAAGTCCGGTCAGGCGAGCGCGTGCCGACCGCGCTGGTCGAGCAACTGGGCGCGACTGTCATCGCCGAGGACAGCCGCTATATTGTCATCGACAAACCGGCCGGAGTTGCGGTTCATGGTGGCAGTGGCATCCGCTTTGGGGTAGTCGATGCGATGCGTGCGCTCTACGATGAAAATGACATCAGCCTGGGTCACCGACTCGATCGCAACACCAGCGGGCTGTTAGTGCTGGCCCGCAACCGTCCGGCGGCGCTGGCATTTCAGGCGCTGCTCAAAGCGGGCACAGTAACCAAGCGTTATCAGGCGATTCTTTGTGGCGAGCTGACACGCGAGTTGCACGTCGATGCGCCATTGAAAAAATCCGACACCACAGAGCCCGTGCAGGTGCGCGTCGATCCGACGGGAAAATCTGCGCGCTCAAGCTTTGCGCCGTTGGCCCATCAGCCTGGCTACACGTTTGTCAGCGTCCTGATAGAGACTGGCCGTACCCACCAGATTCGGGTGCACGCGGCCCATAGTGGGCTACCGGTGCTGGGTGACAGCCGCTACGGAAACTGGTCCAGCAACCGGGCGGCGGCGGCACTCGGGCTGAAGCGAATGTACCTGCACGCGAGCGAACTGGACTTTGCCGATCCTGAGTCTGGTTGTGCCAGATCCTATCGCGCCTCGCAGGCACAGGCCTTCAAAGCGGCACTGGATAGCATTGCCGCAGATTTGCGCTAGCGATTGTTCTTCCATTGCGGCCCGGAGGTACAGCAGTTGCTTTGCTAGTTCCTTGATCCTACCGCTTGTGCCCGCAAATTTGCAGGCACCAGGAAAACGCAACGGGCGCTATGAATAACAACGACAGATGGGCTGAGGACGATGGCGACTACGCCTACGACACCGGATGGGAGCGTGATGTTATTTCCACGCTCGCCCTTGATTCGCTGAAGGAACAGCGCCGCGCGCGGCGCTGGGGCATCTTCTTCAAGTTACTGGGTTTCGGCTATGTCGCCGTCGCTCTGCTGCTGGCCTTTCGCAACAATCTGTTCGATTTCAACTTCAGCGAACCGGAAAAGCACACCGCGATAGTCGACGTTGCCGGACCGATTGGCGCCGGCGAGCAGGCCAGTGCCGATCGCATCGTCGCTGGTGTAACGGCTGCGTTTGCCGATGAGAACACCGCTGGTGTCATCCTGCGCATCAACAGCCCGGGCGGCAGCCCGGTGCAGTCGGGGCGCGTGTTTGATGAGGTCAAGCGCCTGCGCGAAATGAACCCGGATGTGCCGCTGTATGCGGTGATCGAGGATCTGTGTGCGTCCGGTGGCTACTACGTGGCCGCCGCCGCCGACAAGATCTACGCCGACAAGGCGAGTCTGGTGGGATCTATCGGCGTGCGCACAGGCGGTTTCGGGTTTGTCGACACCATGCAAAAACTCGGTGTCGAACGCCGCTTGATCACGGCCGGTGAAAATAAAGCGTTTCTCGATCCGTTTTCGCCTTTGAAGAGTGATGAGGTAGCGCACATGGAATCGTTGCTGGATGAAATTCATCTGCAGTTCAAGGCGGTGGTGAAGGAGGGCAGAGGAGACGCCCTCGGTGATGACAGCGAAATTTTCAGCGGACTGATCTGGACCGGTGAGCAGGCGCTTGCCAACGGTCTGGTCGATGAGATTGGCAGTGAGATGACCGTTGCGCGGGACGTCTTCAAGGCTGAGAAGCTCGTGAATTTCACGCCCCAGGACGGCTTGCTGAGTCAAATCGCTGGTAACATTGGCGTTAAATTGTCCGGTCAGCTGGTCAACTCGGGGCTCGTGCCCGAGATGCGCTAGCGCGGGCCAACGCGGCTACCCGGGGTGATGTGGACACAACAATAGTTCGGCAAACGCTGGATTCAGACGCTGACACGCAGGCCGCTGGCGCAGCCTTTGCCGCCCGAGTCGCTGACGAGGCCCCCTCGACCGCCACGGTGATCCTGCTGTACGGTGAACTGGGTGCCGGCAAGACGACATTCTCGCGCGGTTTCGTACGCGCGGCCGGGCACGCCGGGGCCGTCAAGAGCCCGACCTATACCCTCATGGAACGCTACGACACATCGATGGGTGAAATCGCCCATCTGGACCTCTATCGCCTGAATGACCCGGAAGAACTGGAGTACATCGGTTTTCGCGATCTGCTCGATGCCGGTGCCACACTGCTCATCGAATGGCCGCAGCGCGCACCGTCACTGCAAGCGATCGCACAATACGATGTAAACCTTTCGTATCACCCCGAGGGCGGCCGTGAACTGGTGATTGACAAGAGGTTACCGACTGGTTAGAAACATTTACAGGAATATGCAATAAACTGCGGTAAAACTGGTAAAGTCAGCTTCGCACATCACCGGATTCTTGTGGCGATCGCGGCTTGTGAACATCGATAACCAATCGACAATCGTGGCCTGAGCGACCCTGGATTGAGCACCTCGCGCGATTTGACGTTACCTGAACGATACAGTCATCTTGGCAATACCATCGGATCATCGCCGCAATTTTCTACTGCTAGCCAGTAGGCTCGCCTGTCTTGGCGGGCTGGGCTTGAGCGCACGTGAAGCGCTTGCCGCCAGTCAAACCCGTGTCACCGGAATTCGGTTTACCGCTGAGCGCGAGCGCATGAAAATGCACCTCGATCTCGACGAACTGCCAGCCGGCTACAAAATCTTCACTCTGGAAAATCCGCAGCGCATCGTGCTGGATCTGGCCAATAGCCGGGTTGCTACGCTGCTGTCCAACGAATTGAAAGCCCGCGGCACGGTGCGGCGCGTGCGCTACGGCAAACGCAACGCCAGCGATCTTAGGATCGTGCTCGACGTCAATGCCAAACCGGGCGATGTCAGTGGCCAACTCTATGAGTTCCGCGGCAGCAGCAAGGTGCGGCTGGTTGTCGATTTGGGTATGAAGCCGATCACTGCACCGGCGGCCGATGAGGCCATCGACTCAGCTGATCGACGCGATATTGTCATTGCGATCGACGCCGGACACGGCGGTCGAGACCCGGGTGCGCTGGGTTATCGCAAAACGCGTGAAAAAGACGTCACGCTCGACATCGCCTTTGAACTGGAGCGCAAGTTGCGGCGCCGCAAGGGGTTTCGCCCGGTGTTGACGCGCACGGCGGACAAGTACATTGCACTGGCCGATCGAGTGCAGGCAGCACGCAGCAGTCGGGCCGACTTTCTGATCTCGATTCACGCAGACGCCTATCCGAAGAAAACCGCGAGGGGGTCTTCGGTATTTGCGCTGTCACGAGACGGCGCCAGCTCCAGAACCGCGCAGTTGCTGGCGCAGGCGGAGAATCAGGTCGACAAACTATTTGGCGAAGTGCCAGTCAGCGATTCCAACGAAGCGCTCTCGCGGGTTTTGGTGGATCTGGCCAGGAATGCCGTGCTGGAGTCGAGTATCGAATGCGGCGATGCGATTTTAGCAAAGCTGGGACGCGTGAATGTGCTGCACAAAGATAAAGTCGAGCAGGCGAACTTTGCTGTGCTGCGCGCCCCCGACGTGCCTTCGCTGCTGGTCGAAACCGCGTTTATCTCGAACCCGCGCGAGGAGCGCAAGCTGCGCTCGCGACGACACCAGCGCAAACTTGCAGGCGCCATTGCAGACGGTGTGGTCGATTATTTCTCCAGCAATCCACCGCCTGATTCAAAACTCGCCCTCGACGCCCGACGCCGCGGCTGATTGCCCCTGAGGCGCGTCGCGTCTCGCCGCCAAATTTTTTCTCTGGCAAATTGTCGCCATCGTTTTGCACGCGGGCTCCCTGTTAGAATCGGCGCTCTTGTGTGGAGCCTCCGATGCCGATTCAGCAACTTCCGGATCATCTGATCAATCAAATCGCCGCCGGCGAGGTGATCGAACGGCCTGCGTCTGTGGTCAAGGAACTGCTGGAAAACTGTCTCGATGCCGGCGCCACCCGGATCGATGTCGACATCCACAGCGGTGGCATTCGACAGATCTCCATCAGTGACAACGGTTGCGGCATCCCGGAGGCTCAACTGCCGCTGGCGTTGACTCGCCACGCGACCAGTAAGATTCAGTCGTTAGAGGATCTTGAATCAGTGCGCTCGATGGGTTTTCGTGGCGAGGCGCTGTCGAGTGTGGCGGCCGTGGCACGAGTATCGGTGACCTCGCGACCATCTGATCAGCAACACGCCACCGAAATCAGTGTCGACAGCATCTCCGGTGATACCTCGTTCAAACCGGCGTCAAGGGAAGTCGGTACCACCGTTTGCGTGCGCGATATCTTTTTCAATGTGCCCGCCAGACGAAAGTTCTTGAAAGCCGAGAAGACCGAGATGGGCCACATCGATGCCGCCGTGCACAAAATCGCGCTGGCCAGATGGGACGTCGGATTTACCTTAAGTCACAACGGCAAACAACTGCTGTCGCTGCCGGCAGGTGAAGGGACCGAGGCTGGCGAGCAGCGCGTGCTGAGTGTGCTCGGCGCCGAGTTCATGGAAAACGCTTTGTTTGTCGCGCGCGAAGCGGCCGGGCTGTCGCTGAAAGGGTGGATCTCTCGGCCGGTGTTCTCGCGTAGTCAGGCAGATCAGCAGTATTTCTATGTCAATGATCGAATCGTCCGAGATCGTACGTTATCGCATGCGATCAAGCAGGCGTATGCCGATCTCATGTACCACGCGAGACATCCCGCCTATGCTCTGTATCTGGCGATGGATCCTTCCGATGTCGACGTCAACGTACACCCGGGCAAGCTCGAAGTCAGGTTTCGCGAGGGTCGCAGCGTGCACGGCTTTGTGTCGAGTACTATCAAGAGTGCGCTGGCAGTCGGCTCGGCCGGGGTCGATGAATTGCCATCTGCAGTCGAGCCACCCGCTGGCAGTCCTGCGCCGCCGTCGACGGGCGACAAAGGCTATCCAGCAAGGCAGACCAGCATGTCTTTAAGCGCGCGCGAAGGGCAGTCGCGTTACGCCGAGTTTGTTCGAGGTGGTGCGGGCGATCGACGCTCGCCAGCGCCATCGGTTACCCAGTCGCCGCAGGCACCGTCGGTGGACGATGCGCCGGTGCCGCC
This sequence comes from uncultured Granulosicoccaceae bacterium, assembly GCA_964646405.1. GTDB lineage: Bacteria > Pseudomonadota > Gammaproteobacteria > Granulosicoccales > Granulosicoccaceae > CAKZSB01. The sequence goes on from CAZYDV010000005.1 coordinate 46,525, forward strand.
ACTGGGATTTGCGCTGGCGCATGTGCACGGCGCATTCATTCTGGCTCAAAGCCGTGACGGCTTGATCATGGTCGATGCACATGCGGCGCACGAACGCGTCACCTACGAGCGTCTCAAGGATCAGCGGGAGGGTGGTGCGGTGCGTTCACAACCGCTGCTGTTGCCGGTGACCGTGCACGTCAGCGAGCGCGAGGCAAGCCTTGCCGAAGAAAATTTCGCCCTGTTCGAACAACTCGGCATGCAGACCGACCGACGCGGACTCGATGTGCTGGTAGTGCGCAGTGTTCCAGTCGAGCTGCAGCGCTGTGATGCTGAGCAATTACTGCGCGATGTGCTGTCCGATATCGCCGAGTCCGGCCACAGTTATCGGGTTGAAGAAGAAGTCAACAAGCTGCTCTCGACCATGGCCTGTCACGGTTCGGTTCGCGCCAATCGGCAACTTACCGTCATGGAAATGAACGCGCTGCTGCGCGACATGGAGCGCACGCCGAATTCGGATCAATGCAATCACGGTAGGCCCACCTGGGTGGAATTGAGCATGAAGGAAATGGACTCCATGTTCATGCGGGGCCGCTAGTTGAGGTCTGCGGTGGACGAGGGTCAGGCGGCTCGGGGTCTACAGCCGGTCATCTGCTTACTGGGGCCGACGGCATCCGGCAAGACCGCGCTGGCGCTTGAATTGCTGGCGCGTTACCCGCTCGAGATCATCAGCGTCGACTCAGCACTGGTGTATCGCGGCATGGACATCGGCACCGCCAAACCGGATGCCGCGACACTAGAGTCCGCCCCGCACGCGCTGATTGATGTCGTCGATCCGTGGCAGAACTATTCGGTGTCAAGATTTCTGGCCGATGTCAAAGACGAGATACAACGCATTGATCGTGCGGGCAGGATACCGCTGCTGGTCGGCGGCACAATGCTGTATTTTCACAGTCTATGGCACGGTCTGACCGAGCTGCCAGAGGCTAGCGACAGTGTCCGGGCCGAGATAGAACGCGACGCTCTGAAGCACGGGTGGGACGCGATGCACGAGCGCTTGCGTCTCGTCGATCCGCAGTCGGCCAGCAGAATTCACCCGAATGATCCGCAACGGCTGACACGCGCACTGGAGGTGCACAGGCTATCCGGTCAAAGTCTGACGGAGCTGGTTGCACAGCGCGGACGCGAGACCGCCTGCGACTATGATTTTCTGCGTCTTGGACTGTACCCGGAGAATCGTGCGATGCTGCATCGCACGATCGAGCAACGTTTCGACCAGATGCTGACCGCCGGCTTCGAACAAGAAGTGCGCGCGCTGATGGCTGAGCCGCGCAATGACCCGACGCTCGCATCGATGCGCTGCGTCGGTTACCGCCAGATGTGGCGCTGGCTGGCTGGAAAGGGCACCTTTGACGACATGCGCGATCGAGCCGTCGCCGCCACTCGGCAACTGGCCAAGCGACAATTCACCTGGATGCGACGCATGGACGAACTGCGGCTATCAGATCCATTTGTCAACGGTGGGCTCGACCCGGTGCTGCGGGATGAAACCGACCGATGGTGTGGCGCGCACCTTGAACGATAGCGCTTCGCCTATACAAAACCCACACGCACAGGCCCGACGGCAACTCATCATGACCCAAACCTCTGCCCAACCGGCGCAAATCCACGCGCTGGCAGACCAAATCGGCGGCACGCGTCTGTGTCAGCTGCAACGGATATTCGACGGTGCCAACGGCAATCGAATCGCGGCCAAACTGGAAGGCGACAATCCAGCCGGATCCGTCAAGGATCGACCGGCGGTAAACATGATTATGGCGGCCGAAAAGCGGGGTGATATTTCGCCCGGCGATACGCTGATCGAGGCGACCAGCGGCAACACCGGCATAGCGCTGGCGATGGCGGCGGCGGTGCGCGGCTATCGCATGAAACTGATCATGCCAGACAACATGAGCGAAGAGCGCCGCCTGACCATGAGTGTCTATGGCGCCGAGCTGATCTCCGTGACGCAGGAGCAGGGCATGGAATACGCGCGCGACCTGGCTCAGGAAATGGCGCAAAACGGCCAAGGTGTGGTACTCGATCAGTTTGCCAATCCGGACAACCCGGCGGCCCACTACCACAGCACCGGACCAGAGATCTGGCGCCAAACCGACGGACAGGTGACCCACTTTGTCTCGTCGATGGGCACGACTGGCACCATCATGGGGGTGTCTCGCTACTTGAAAGAACGCAATCCCGATATTCAGATTATCGGCTGCCAACCGACAGAGAACTCCAGCATACCGGGTATTCGTCGGTGGCCACCGGCCTATCTGCCGAAGATCTACGAGCCGTCGCGGGTGGATCGAATCATCGATGTATCCCAGGAAAATGCCGAACAAACGGCCAGGCAAATGGCCGCTGAAGAGGGGATTTTTTGCGGCGTATCGTCCGGTGGGGCGCTTTACGCAGCGCTCGGGCTGGCGCGCGAGGAGCGCGACAGTCTGATCGTCACGATCGTCTGTGATCGTGGCGATCGATATTTGTCGACCGGTGTATTTTCCTGATCAGGCGGAGCCGTAAAAAGGGTAGATAAACTCGACCTTGGCGCCTGCCAGTTCTAGGTTGTCGCCGGTCGCGAGTTTGATTTCGGATTTTGGCGTAAGCCCGGTGCCATTGATCTTGATGCTGCCGTGGCCGGCGTCCAGACACAAGGGAACAAAATAGTAGCCACTGTCCTTGCGGGCGATTGCGCCAGCCTGATCACCGCGTTTGCCAAGCGTTGTCACGGCTTTCTCCAGCACGTAGACGTCACCGGTTTTCGGGCCGCTCTCAACCCTCAGGGCTGCGAGCTCAGAGACAATCGCGTGCGTATCCTGCTCCAGTTCGATGTGCTCGCGCGGCACGATGCTTGTGGGCTCGGCAGGTGCTGTGGATAGAATGGCCGTGTCGACTTGCCGATCGTCCATTGCGCCGCTCAGATCCGGATCGATACGATGGTTGGGTCCCTGCTCGTGCAGGCTGATAATCTCAGCCGTTTCAACTGGTGCCGGTGCGGCAACTTCCGCACTCGCGGTTTGCTCGGCGGCCGACTCTGCATACTGCAGTTCGAACATCCCAAGCGTAATCTGATCGCGGTGGGTCAGTACGTGGCGACTGATCGGCACACCGTTGACCAGCGTGCCATTGGTGCTCTCCAGATCTTCCAGTATCAGGCAGCCGTTTTCCTGACTGATCACTGCATGGTGGCCACTGATCGACAAATGCGACAAACACAGCGCGTTATCTTTGCGACGGCCAATGGTAATGATGTCTTGCGTCAGTTCATGCAGGCTGGTTTCGCCCGTGTCGCTGGTGATGATCAGCTGAGCCATACTTGCCAAATCTGTTACGGTGTCGTTGCAGGATGTTACAGCTTCGACCGTCGTGAGATCATGGCGATTCAGGAAGGTCTGAGGGGGATCAGCACCACCTGACCGGGTTGCACCTGCGGGGCGGTTCTAAGCGCTGTATTGCAGCGTCGCAAAGCGAGCATGGTGACGTCGAATTTGTCTGCGATCGCAGACAGGGTGTCACCGCTTCGGGCGCGATAGCGAATCACATTCGGAGTGCTGGCCCCGTTTCTGGTCAGTGCCGCATGGTGCATCTGTTCGCCAATCGACAGCACGCGCTTGTCGGCGCCGATATCGTTCCAGACACGTAATTTATCCGATTGTGTGTCGAGGGTTCGGGCGATGCTCCAGATGCTGTCGCCGGATTGCACCGTGTGGGTGGCATAGCGATAGTCCAGGTGCGTCCGATGTGCGGTGCAAACGGGTTGCCCGGTCACCGGCTGCGCGCTGCGACTCGCCGAGGTGACGCCAACAGTGAGTTTGCGGCCGATGCCGATCTTGGTGTCAGGCAGATTGTTCAGTGCGCGCAGCCGCGCGACAGAAGTCTCGTAGGTGCGCGCCAGTTCGCTCAACGAATCTCCGCTGACAACGACATGCACCTCGGGAACATTGTGCCAGGCTCGCTGCGGGTCACTTTTTATCGCCAGGTGCAAGGCTCGCGCCTGCGCTGCGGGCAATTGCAGCCGATGTGGTCCGCGTTCCGGAGACGAGTCGGCTTTGAACGCTGGGTTCAGGCGACGCAATTCCGCTAGTTCAACGCCCGTGTGTTCGGCGATCTGTGACAGCGAAAATCTCTGCCCAAGCTCGACGGTGAGCCGCGAAGGGCGGTTGGCAATGTGTGGCAGTTCGACGCCGAATGCCTCGGGTCGCGAGATGATTTGCAGCAAGGCCAGCAAGCGTGGAACATAGGCCATCGTCTCGCGCGGCAGCGACAGGTTCCAGTAGTTGATCACCTGCGAATTGCGCCGTGCTTTAGCGATGGCGCGATCGACATTGCCCGGGCCGGTGTTGTAAGCCGCGAGTGCGAGCAGCCAGTCGCCGTCGTAGTGATCGCTAAGGGCAGTCAGAAATTGCACGGCGGCGCGCGTCGAATCTGCCGGGCTGAAGCGACCATCGTATTGACGGTTGCGGGTGATGCCGTAGCGATCGCCGGTCTCGGGAATGAATTGCCAAAGACCGGCTGCCCGCATATGGCTCACGGCGAGCGGGTCGAATGCGCTCTCAATAGCCGGCAGCATCGCCAGTCCGGTCGGCAGACCTGCCTGCTCGAGTTCACTGACGATGGTAAACAGATAGGGTTCGGCCCGGCGCAGCGTGGCCCGCAACGCGCGGGGGCCGGCGAGGAAAAACGTGATCTGCCGCTGCACCCGCGCATTGTCCACGCCTGGCAGCTGCGGCCGCTTGCCGATTCGCGCCAGCAGATCGTCTTCGATCAGGGTCAGCGGTCGCCGAGCGAACACGCTGGCAGTGGCGGGGTCGAGAAAGTCGTTACTGGCCGAAAAGCGTGCGCTCGCGCTCGCAACGCTCGTGAAAAATCCGGCCGCGAACCACAAGATCAGCATTTGGGCTGTCAGGAAAACAGG
>CAZYDV010000006.1:0-49382 GCA_964646405.1 uncultured Granulosicoccaceae bacterium
TCCATGGCCGAGCGACTGCCCGCCGAGCCGCTTGTGGTGAACCTCTCTGGCGACAAGAAGCCAGGCGAGTACGGCGGCGAAATGCGCATGCTGATGGGCAAGGCAAAAGATATCCGCCAAATGACCATCTACGGCTATGCGCGACTGGTGGGCTACGACAGCAACCAGCAGCTGCAGGCCGACCTTCTCAAGAGTTACAGCGTAGAGGAAGGACGCATCTTCACCTTCGTACTGCGCGAGGGACACAAGTGGTCGGATGGTCATCCGTTCACCACCGAAGATTTTCGCTACTTTTGGGAAGACATCATTCTCGACCCGGAACTGTCCGAAGGCAGAATGGCCAGCGCGCTGCGCGTCGACAACAACCTGCCCACCTTCGAGGTATTGGACGAGCGCACCGTGCGCTACACCTGGGAGTCACCAAACCCATACTTTCTGCCAGCGATTGCCGGCCCCAATCCTCTGTACCTGTACAAGCCCGCGCACTACCTGAAGCAGTTCCACAAGAAATATGTCGGCGACGCGGCGATGCAGGAAATGGTTGCCGCCGCTGAGAAACGCAACTGGATGGCAATCCATCACGGCAAGGATCGCCCATATAAACAGAACAATCCGAAACTGCCGTCATTGCAGCCGTGGCGCAATGTCACCAAGCCCCCGGCCGAGCGATTTGTCTTTGAACGCAATCCCTACTTTCATCGTGTCGACCAAAACGGCAATCAGTTGCCATACATCGATACAGTCGTCGTCGGCATCGCGTCAAACAAACTGATCGCCGCCAAAGCCGGCGCCGGTGAAACCGATCTGCAGGCGCGCTATATCCGCCTCGACAACTACCCGTACCTGAAAAAGGGAGAAGCGAACCACCCCTACAAGGTATCGCTTTGGTCCACTGCCAAGGGATCACAACTGGCGTTGTACCCCAACATGAATACCAAACACGAACAGTGGCGCGAGCTATTGCAAAAGGTGGATGTCAGGCGCGCCCTGTCGCTGGCGATCAATCGCAATCAGATCAACAAGGTCGTCTACTACGGCCTGGCGAAACCCAGTAACAACACCGTGGTCAGTGCCAGTCCGTTGTTCAAACCCGAGTATGCGTCGACCTGGGCCGACTACGATCTTGCAGCCGCCAATAAGCTGCTCGACGGCCTTGGGCTGACCGAACGCGACAGTCGCGGAATACGTCTGCTGCCCAACGGCGAGCCAATGGAAATCCCGGTGCAGACGGCCGGTGAAAGCACCGAACAAACCGACGTGCTGGAGCTCGTTCACGACAGCTGGATGAAGATCGGCGTCAAGCTATTCAGCGTGCCGTCACAACGCGAGGTTTTTCGCAGCAGGGTCTTTTCCGGCGAGGCCATTATGGCGATCTGGTCGGGGCTGGAAAACGGTTTGCCTTCCGCAGAATCAATTCCTGAATGGGTCACCCCGACCAGCAAATACCAGTACCAATGGCCACAATGGGGTGAATTTGTCGCTACTGACGGCGCGGCCGGTGAGGCGCCTGCTCTCGATGAGGTCAAGCGCCTGATCGAGTTGCATGATCAATGGCGAGCCGCTGATTCAACCGAACAACGCGAGGCGATCTGGCACGAAATCCTTGCCATTCACGCAGATCAGGTTTTTACCATTGGCGTACTCAATGGTGTCAAGCAGCCTGTTGTGATCAATCAACACCTGAACAACGTACCGACCGAAGGCGTTTACGACATCACTGCCACCGCCTACTTTGGCGCCTACAGACCCGACACCTTCTGGTTTTCGAAAGATCGCAGATAGTCTGAACTGACCCGTATAACACCATGTTGATTTACATTCTGCGCCGGATTCTGACGATGATACCGACACTGCTGATCATCAGCATGTTGGTGTTCGTCATTATTCAGTTGCCGCCCGGCGATTACCTCGAAAGCTATATTGCGGAATTGCAGAGTCAGGGTGAAACGGTCAACGACGAAAAGATCCAGTATCTGCGCAAAGAGTACGGGCTGGATCGCTCGATGCCCGAACAGTACTGGACCTGGGTGACCGGCATGCTGCAGGGTAACTTCGGCTACTCGTTTGAGTACGACCTGCCGGTCAATGAAGTGGTAGGCGATCGTCTGGTATTGACCGTACTCATCTCTATCGTGACGATTCTATTTACCTGGGCCATCGCGTTTCCGATCGGTATTTATTCAGCGACTCATCAATATAGCTGGGGTGACTACGGACTCTCCTTTTTGGGTTTCATCGGTTTGGCCACACCCAATTTCCTGCTCGCGCTGGTGATGTTGTATCTGGCTAACGTCTACTTTGGCACCTCAATTGGTGGGCTCATGGCCCCAGAGTACATAGACGCCCCATGGAGCTGGGCCAAGGTCAAGGACATATTGGCCCATCTATGGATACCGGTTGTGGTGATCGGCACCTCGGGCACCGCTGGCATGATTCGCCGCATTCGAGCCAATCTGCTCGACGAACTGCAAAAGCAGTACGTCACTACCGGACGTGCCAAGGGGCTTCCCCCAGGCAAACTGATGCGCAAGTATCCGCTGCGCATTGCCATGAACTTTTTTGTTGCCGATGTTGGTAACCTGCTGCCGCAGGTAATATCAGGCGCCGAGATTGTCGCCGTGGTCATGTCGCTCCCGACCACTGGCCCGATGTTGCTCGAAGCATTGCAGAGTCAGGATATGTATCTGGCCGGCTCCTTTCTGATGTTTCTGGCTGTTCTGACTGTCGTCGGCGTACTGGTTTCTGATTTGGCGCTGGCCGCACTGGATCCGCGGGTGCGTCTGCAGGGGGCCAGTCGATGAGTGAGTCACCACGCGACCACTACGTATCGACCGAAGCCTTTGATCCCCATTCCATCGAGCAACTTTCGCCTGAGCAGGAAAAAATATTTCTCGCCTCTCAGTGGCAACTCATGTGGTGGAAACTCAAGCGGCACAAGCTGGCGCTGGTTTCCGGGTTCATCCTGCTGTGCATGTATGTGTCGATACTGTTTGTAGAGATCATTGCCCCATACAACCTGCACACCGGCAATGATGACGCAACCTATGCACCACCGCAGGGCGTGCATCTTTTCCATGAAGGCGATTTCATCGGACCGTTTGTCTATCGCCGTGAAGCCACACTGAACATGGAAACCTTCACTCGCGAGTACACCGACGATCTCACCAGTCCACAGAAAATACGCTTTTTCTGCCGTGCTGATGAATACAAATTCTGGGGCCTGATAGAGGCAGACATTCATTTGTTCTGCCCACCGGAGAACGGCGACCTCTATTTGCTTGGCACCGATCGTCTGGGCCGCGACATGTTCAGCCGCATGATGTACGGCGCGAGAATCTCACTGACCATTGGCCTGATCGGCATTGCGATCAGCTTTGCGTTCGGCATCATTATCGGTGGACTGGCTGGCTACTATGGCGGTTGGGTCGATTTCATCGTACAGCGTTCGATCGAGATCATCCGATCGTTTCCCGAGCTGCCGCTATGGATGGCACTGTCGGCAATTCTACCGGTCAACTGGAGTCCAATACTGATCTTCTTCGGCATCACAGTCATTCTTGCCATGCTCGACTGGACCGGGCTTGCACGGGCTGTGCGATCGAAACTACTGGCGTTGCGAGAGGAGGACTACTGTACCGCGGCCGAACTGATGGGCGCCAAGCCAAAACGGATCATAGGGCGCCATTTGCTGCCCGGTTTCAGCAGTCATCTCATCGCCTCGGCCTCGCTGTCTGTGCCCAACATGATACTGGGCGAAACCGCGCTGAGTTTTCTTGGCCTGGGTCTGCGGCCTCCTGTGACAAGTTGGGGGGTACTGCTGAACGAGGCGCAGAATATCAACGTCGTTGCTCTCTACCCCTGGCTGATCATTCCTGTATTCAATGTCGTGATCGTGATTCTCGCATTCAACTTTTTTGGCGATGGCTTGCGCGACGCTGCTGACCCGTACAAGTAGATGCCAAATCGGTGAGCGACGCTACCGATCTCTTTGTCACTCGAACCACTTGCCCCGGTTGCGAATCAGATGATTTTCGCCAATTGTGGTCAGCGCCATTTCACGAAGGCCACGTGGCCGATTTTCTAAAATCATTCTACGCTGACCGACTCGATCCCAACCTGCTGCGCGAACAGCCTTTTAGCATTTGCGAGTGCAAAAGATGCGCGCTGGTGTTTCAGCAGTTTATTTTGAACGATCGCGGCATGGCCCTGCTATACAGTCAATGGATCAGCGCCGAGGCGAGCTTGCGCAAACGCCAGACGGCAAAAAAGAAGCTGTTTCAAAAATACGCCGCCGAAGCCGAAATGATCTCGCGGCTCATCGACAGACCCCCACACGAAATTTCAGTTGTTGAGTTTGGGATGGGCTGGGGCTACTGGAGTCGAATGGCCCAGGCATTTAACTATCAAGTAACCGGTATCGAGTTGTCGCCCGAGCGCGTCGAGCACGCCGCATCAATGGGTGTGGATTCGGTGCCCGATATCAATCTGATCGGCAAGGGTAGCGTGCATTTTATCTACGCCAATCAGGTATTCGAACATCTGGCCAAACCGCTGCAGATCCTGCGATCGCTCGCTGAGTTGCTCGATACTGATGGCGTGATGCTGATTCGCGTACCAGACGGCAGGCACACCGCCAGGCATTGCCGTGAGCAAGGCTGGAGTAAAGACCTTGAGGCCATTCACCCACTGGAACACATCAATGCGTTTAGTCGCGCCTCACTGCTTAGCACAGCAAGGCGCGCTGGCCTGCGCCCTGCTCGAGTGCCGCTGCGCATTGGTGTGCGCAACGTGAGCAATATCTGGGGCAGCGCCAAACGCGAATTCAACGACCGCTTGCGCGAACCACATGTGTATCTGATCAAAGATTCACGCTAGAGCGGCGGCTACCAATAAAAGCTACGCGGGCTTATCAGAATACGAGACCGACAAATCCACCCAGAGAACTGCCATCGACCGGTGCGCCACCCACTTGCGGCTGGTATTCAATACCGGTATAGCGAACGCCAATACGCAGGCCCTGTCCGGTGCCAAATCCACCGCGTCGACCTCGGTAGTAATTGCCTACCCGTAAAGCGTATTCCAGTGTGTATCCAAAGGCCGCATCAAAATCTACTTCACCGGCGCAAACCGTGTCAATGTTGCAATCGTAGCTGACGCCAGTGCGCAGAGTCAGACCGGCACCAAACTCATGCATTCGATGGCTGCGCAGCACACTGGCACCAAATTGCACGCTGTCAAATGCGGTATCGCCATTTATTCGGGCAAGCGATCCGCGCTGATAACCTCCTGAGAACCTGAGGCTGCTCCAGGGATCCATCGATACAATCAAACCTGCAGAAAAACTGCCGCCCTTGCCGGCCCGAATGCGCTCGATTGATCCACTGCTGGTTTCAAAACGTCCTAGCTCTTCACCGCCCAGGGCGTAACCTGCCGATAGCCATGTGTTCAAGGTTGGGCCGTAGCCTGCACGCTGATGCGAGTGCGGTCGCGAGGTTTCGTGATTGGCGAAGGCGGTACCTGTAAATGACAGTGTGACCAGACACAGCAAGGTAGAGATGGGTTTTAGAATCGACATCAATAGCTCCATTTCACTAAAGTGCTATCGAGTATCCAGTGGACTAGCTTAACCGCTCCTGTCCACAGGCAATGGAGTAGTGACAAGCATCCTTGCTCATAATCCATCCTGAAGTGTCGGGAGGGGGCGAATGACGGCAGGCCTTGACCACCTGGCCACTCTGATCTCCACAGAAACATCCCTTTAAAATGCAGGGACCTGACTCCCGACACACAGACAGTATCGGCGATGTCCAATAACTTTGATGTGGGCTATTCCCGCAACGAATGGGCAAAATTACCGGTTTACAATGGCACGTCCTGATGAACCCTGCCACGCCGCAAGGTAATATGGCGGTGGAATCCGTCCATTGGTTCGGCGGAATCGGTAACCCAGATCAGGCAACCACCTGCCATCCGCCGTTGCATCATATCGATTACAGATGCCTCGGTCTCGGCATCCAGCGCGTTGGTCGCCGCGTTAGCTACCAACAGGGTTGGCTGCTTCAGCAAGCCACGACACAACGAGACGCGCTGGCGCAACGACTGTGTCAGCCGTGCGCCTGCCACCCCAACCTGATATTGTAACCCAACGCCCACCACTTGCTGGTGGATGCCCAGATCGCTGATGATGTCGTCGATTTCTCGATTGATATGATCTTCCGCGTTCGCCTGACCGTAGACTACTTTACCGAACAGTATGTTGTCCTGAATCGACAGCGACCCTTGAAAGCTGTCGTGTCCGTAGGGTTCGAAGGTCATACCGGAGGCGCGCAGACGATCGGCGAGACTCGCTCTGGCTGCAACAATTTTGCGCTGCAGTTCATCGTCGATCAGGCCAAGACGATGACGTGCGACAACCAACTGAAACGGCAATCCGCGAATCAAATCCTGCTCCGCAGGCGTGACTTTGCTCTTGCCCCCACCCGCGGGTTGCCTACGCGACAGTATTGCCTGTACCTCGCCCAGATCGTCGCCACGGATAAAACTAAACTGGTCGAATATCGGACTGCCGGGCTCGACGCCGGCGAACAGCTCTACCATGAGTTCAGCCAGCTCGTAGCCGATTTCAAGAAAGCGCTCATCCAGACTAGTTTCGGCCAGCACCGCTTGACACGCGGGCATCAAGTGCAGGGCATTCAGATCTACCTCGTCACCCACTACACTGCCAAACAACAGATTTTCGGCCACTGACATATTGGCGTTGTAAGAATCCGCAGAGAACGGTTCCACCAGTCGCCTCAGGTCTTCATTATCGTGCTGGCGCCGACGAAATTCGATGCGCGCCCGCAGGATGTCAGCGGCGAGCGTCTCATGGGTGCTGCCATCGACTTTTTGCCCCATACCAAAGCGGAAAAGATCGGCCCCCATGTGCAGATCATCGGTGAGTTCGAGCAGTTTTTGCTCAAGCTCAATGGCATTGTCGACACCGGCCATCGACAGGTCGATCCAGCCTTTTGGATCGCCAATGCTCTGCTGCCCATCTGCCGACGACGGCGCAGCGATCCGGGTGTGCTTGAGCCCATAGACGATGTTGTCGAACAGACTGCCGGCAAACAGGTAGCTGTCCGCGCCAGCATAGGCAATAGCTCTACCGGTGGTTGATTCCGGCAGATCGGCTGTGTCTTCGCCATTCAACAGAACACTGCCACTTGAGGGCAGATAGAGTCGCGCCAGTAAACGGGCCAAATCTTCCTTCCCAGAGTGGGAGTCACCGCTGATCAGCAGGTGCTTGTCGAGTTCGATATCCAGTGTAATACCCCGCACACTACTGGTGTTTTCGCTTTCATCAAATGTGAGATTGCGCAGTCGCAGTTTGCCACCCGAAAAACTCCCTTCGACCGGGGGCCTGTCGAGCAGGTCTTTATCGAGCAGGTCATCGGCGGAGAACTGATCGACGATCTGCAGGTATTTGACACGAATATCTTCTTTTCTTTGGTAGTAGCGCAGCAGTTCCTTCCACGGGCCCGACAGGTCTTTATACGCAGCCAGCACGGCGATCAGCGCGCCCAGCGACAGATCGCCGCGAATGACGAAATAGCCACCGACCAGATAGAAGAAAAACGGGGTCAGCTGGGCGATGAAGTTGTTCAAAAACTTAATGAAATACTTGCGTCGGAAAATTTCCAGCCTGATGGTGTAAATTTCCTGCAGCCTGCCATCAAAGCCGGCGCGCTCAAAACGGCTGGTGTCATTGCCGTGGATGTCAGTAATACCAGACACGGTCTCGCCCACCTCACCGGCGACCTCTCGCATTTTTCGCACGCGCTTTTTCGCCAGTACGTTGACCGATCTTTGCAGGCGCGGTATCAACCAGAGCTGAAACGGATAGAGCGACACCGCGGCCAGACCGAGCCAAAAATTTTGCAGAAAGATAAACACCAGGTAGGTGATCAGTAGACCACCCTGCTGGATCGGCAGCGAGAAGGATTCGCCAATGAACTCGCCCAGCGGTTCGGTCTCGGCGGTGATCATCGGGATGATTTCACCCTGCGAGACTTGCTTGAATCGCGGCAGCGGGAATCGCAGCACCTGCTCGTAGAGCGTGTAGCGAAAACCGCGTAGCACTTTCTCGCCCAGTGACCCCCGAATCACGTTGATACGAAGCTTCAGCAAGCCGCTTATGATGACGGTGAGAAGAAAGCCGATGCACAGAATGAACAGGTAGCGAATCTGGTCGAGCTCGTAGCCCATCAAAGATTCGGGTATCTCCTCGCCTTCGATCGCCTGATTGACGATCAGCTTGGGGAGCTCAAGCGTGACGTAGACAACTGGCATCATCGCCAGAATCAGGATCAGCAGTACGATCTGACTGCGTTTGCTGTGTTTGAATATATAGCGATAAAGTGATCGGTCCATGCCAGCTCGCTATCGCCAATACGCGTTCAGGGGACGTGCGGCGCTCAAAATTCGCTGTATCCTTTGCTGACTAACATCTCGCTCAATCTTACATGAAAGCCTGGGGAAATCCGATTGCCTGTCAACTCAACAACCAGACAAAAACGCATCGCTCTGGTACTAAAGGGTTACCCGCGGCTGTCTGAGACATTCATTGCTCAGGAGATACTCGAACTCGAGCACAAAGGCTTCGATATCGCGATTCATTCTTTACGCGAGCCCTACGATTCCGACATCCACCCGATTCATCGCGAGATCAAAGCACCTGTCCACTACTTGCCTGAATACCTGCACAGGCAACCGCTTCGCGTGGGCAGGGCGTTGCTCGCAAACCTGTTCAACCGTTCATTCTGGCCAGCACTGGGCGAATTCCTGATCGATCTGGCACACGACCCGACTCGCAACCGGGTGCGACGATTCGGTCAGGCATTGGTTTTAAGGCAGGATCTGGCGCCCGATCGTCAATGGATCTACGCGCACTTCATGCACACACCAGCGTCGGTGGCAAGCTACGCCAGCACATTGACGGGCCTGCCGTGGAGCATTTCCGCCCACGCCAAGGATATCTGGACGCTGGGCACGCGGGAAAAACAAAACAAACTGCGCTCCGTACAATGGCTGGTTACCTGTACCCGCGCCAACTATCTTCACCTTCGCGAACTCGCACCCGAGCCAGACAAGGTCCATCTTCTCTACCACGGTATCGACTTGCGACGATTCCCCGATCCGGGCACCCGGCAAGCTGACGATTCGACGGTTGCGATTGTGTCGGTTGGGCGCCTGGTCGAGAAAAAAGGCTATCGCTACCTGCTACAGGCACTGGCCGAACTTCCGGCCGATCTGCACTGGCATTTCACCCATATCGGCGGTGGCACGTTGCAGCGTGATCTCGAGGCCCAGGCCAATGCACTGGGTTTGTCGGACAAGATCAACTGGCTCGGCTCCCAGCCACAACAACGCGTGCTTGAGCAGTACCGCCAGTCGGATATCTTCGTGCTGCCCAGTATCGTCGGCGAAGACGGCGACCGCGATGGTCTGCCCAATGTTCTGATGGAGGCGCAAAGTCAGAGACTGGCCTGCCTGTCGACCAATATATCCGGCATACCCGAGTTGATCGACCATTGCGTGAGTGGGTGGCTTACAGAGGAAAAAAACAGTGATGCGCTGCGCGACGCGCTGGCGCGGCTGATCGCAGACGACGAGCTTCGCCGCCGTCTGGCCGACGCTGGCTTCGAACGCCTGCACAAACATTTCTCTCATCTGGCCTGCATTGAACAGTTGCATGAACTTCTCGCCCAACCGCAATCAAGCGACGCCAGGGAATAAAACATCACGGTGCCCAGATCTCGTGTGCCGACAGCCAGCGCGCCTGACCACTGGCCGCCAGGTGTTCGATCAGTTGCTGGCAAAACGCCCACACCGCAGGGGTATGATCCAGATGGTGGGTAAGCAGCCCGGTTGGCTCATCTCGGTACGCGGTACTTTCACGACGCAGGCGTAAGTGCCAGATCAGTTGCTCCAATGCGACCGGCAAGCCAACGAAATCCCGATCACTGCGCCACGCCACCGGGTCGATATGAGTGTTTACCTGCATCACAGCCTGGGTGTGATCGGTCCGCGCCCACATCGCACTTAAGCCACGCAATTGCGCCTGCTGCAGTAAAGTGACTAGTTCAGGCGTATATCGGTTCCAGGGCGGCACCAGCACCGGCACGAACTGATCACCAAAACTGTGCGAGAGCAATTCATATCCGTTTTTCAGATCGGCAAGCAGGGCTTCTGGTGCGCGATGATCGCCGAACTCTGCCTTTTTTTCGCCAGCCGGGGAGTGGCTGACATGCCGATAGCCATGCTGCAGCACCGCGACATGGCGTCGGGCTGCGAGCACCGTCGGCAAGCCCTCATCGACAAGCGCCGGTATCGCCGCCAGCGCCAATGGCACACCATGGCGCCCGGTCAGATCCAGCAATTGCCGCAGCGCGGCCGAATCCCGGGTGACATCGTCATCGCGCCACCAGAAGGTCGGGATCAGGCCATCGGCTTGCCAACAGTCCAGTTCACGTTGCAGATCATCCCAGTGAAACGCCATCGATCAGGTGTCCAATTGATCGCTGACCCACTGCGATACCCGCTCGGCTCCCGACAGATCGATGGCGATACTGTGCTCGGGAAGGCCTGCGGCCGCATCGATGGCTGCGAGCAAGTGGTCTGCATTGAGCGCATCCTCAGGCAGCACAAAAGCGATTCCACACTCGGCGAGCTTGCGGGCGCGAATCGTCTGCTCGACCTCACCATCAGCACTGTAGGGCACGAGCACCGCTTTGCAGCCAGTGCGCAACAAATCGACCGCGGTGTTATATCCGGCCTGGGATACCGAGCACGTCGCACGTGCCAAAAGCTGGCGATAGTCCGGACGATTGCGCATCACAAGCAGATTATCCGTTGCCGCATCCACCAATTGTTGAAAGGCATCGTCGCCAATCGTGTGCCCGACCAACACCATCCATCTTTTCTGCGGCGTCCGTGCAGCGGTATCGAGCGTCACCCGATAGAGTGCCAGACCCACGGCGCCGCCGCCGGCGGCAACGACAATATCAACGGGTTCTGTCACGTTGCCACTCTGAGTCATAGCGTCGTCGACAAAGCCTGTGTAGACTACGGGCACGCGCAGTTCTGCCACCGACGAGAAGGTCTCTTCCAGCGCGACCAATTGCGGGTCACCGTGAACCAGCACCGCTGAGAACAGGCGGTTTACCAACTCTACGGTCTCGGCGATCCGCCCGGGTTTGGATTTAGGTTGCAGAATATCGCGGATAGAGCTTGCCACAATTGCGTGTCGAGATGCATTTTCAAGAAAGGGAATCAGCTCGCGGCGCATCTGACGTCTGGCAAACGGGTAGGATTCGACAATCACGACACTGGCCCGATTGTCTGACCAGCACGTCATCAATTGTTGGCAGCGTGCCTGCCACCACTGATCATCGATTGGCTCGTCTGCCTCGTCGACAAGATCCGAAAAGTTGCCATCGCGTGCTCTAACCGGCGGTAACTGGATAAATCTTATCGATTGATGCAGCCTTAAGTTTGCCAGCGGCATCCCACCGCTGACGAGGCAGACCGAGTGTCCGTCGCTCGCCAGTTGATTGCCAATGGCAGCAGTTCGTCGCAAGTGTCCGCTACCCAGCAGGTGCACGACATAGAGAAAAACATCAAACTTCGCGGCGCTAGCTGGCATCAGTCTCGTTGGGCACTATCCGGTTGGCTGTCTGCAACACCGGCTCGACCAGGTTGGCGATGCGCTCAAGGCCCTCCAGCATGCGTGGGCTCATGTTGCGTGAAGGATTGGGGCGATCCTGCAACTGTCGCAGCGCTTCACCCATCACTTCGGTCTCCATGCCGTCCTCGGGGTCGAGCACCTGGACCAGGCCCAGACCCGCCGCGTTGTTGGCTCTGACCAGTTGTTCCTTGCGTGGTTTGGAACGAGGGATGATCAATGCCTTTTTATCGAACGACAGTATTTCACAGAACGTGTTGTAGCCTCCCATCGCCACGATCGCTTCGGCTTCCTGCATCAGCAATTCGATATTATTGTCGAAGGTGATGGTATCGATGCAACCGAGCTTTTCGGCACGCTGATTAAATTCGCGTTGTTTTTCCACTGACATGAAAGGGCCATGAACAATGATGGCGCGGTGGGGTATCTCTTCACCGGATTCATAGGTACGCAATACCCAGTCGACAACGTCGGCCCCATCGCCGCCGCCCCCTGTCGTAATCAGAAAGTAGGGTTCGCCCGTGTCTACCGGATCTGCTTGCACCCTTTTAACCGGCAACTGGCGGCGCAGGTAACCGGTGTATCGAATTTTGGCTACCACCGCAGGTTGCAGCTCAATGCTTTCGATCGGATTACCCATCTCCGGTGGCCCATACACCCATATGGCGTTGTAGTAGCGTTCAATAACATCGACTGCCCCCTTGCGGTCCCACTCCTGTCGCAGGGCCTCGGGGTCATCCATCACATCGCGCAAACCCAGAATATTGATGCAACCCTGCTCCTGCAGCATGGCCAGCGTGTCGACCACCTCCCCCTGCAGACCGGTGGGTTCTTTGTCGACCAAAAAAACATCAGGCGCGAAAACGCGCGCTGTATTCAGGATAATTGACTCACGCAGTTCCAGCGTGTGCTTTAAGTCGATGTGTAGCGCCAGCGATGTATATTCGCCGCTGTGCAACTTGATCACACCGGGAATCCGTACAAAATCCACTCTGGCCCGAAATTCAAAACTACCGATAATGGGCGAGCCGGAAATGATAAGAACAGACAAAGATTTATAGTGCTCAACCAATGAGTGAGCAATGGTGCGACAACGCCGCAAATGCCCGAGCCCGAAGCTGTCGTGGCTGTAGATCAGTACTCTGGCATGACCCGATTCACTGGCCACGCTCAGCTACCACGCTTTGGAAAAAAAACTGCTACTGCCATGCGATTCATCTACTCTGAGAAAATGCCTATTGTTCTTGTGTCGTAGTCAGCTCTTGCTGCAGCTCAAGCACATGTTGATGAGACTTGGCGAGCTTCTGACTCAATTGCTGGATGACATTGAGGGCGAGCTCCGAATTCTCGCGCAAAAGCTGCATGAATGTGCTCTCGGTTATTTTCATCACCGTGCTCTCCCCTCTCGCCCTGATCGTAGCACTCCTCGGTTCGTCATTTAGCAGCGCCAACTCGCCAAATAATTGATTCTGCTGCAGCACGCCGACGACAGTTTTCTCGTCGGCGCTGCTCAGGATTTCCACTTCGCCCGCCGTAATCACAAAAGCACAATCCCCGGTGTCACCTGCGTGAAAGAGTTCCTCGCCATCACGATAGGTGATCAGTTCGCTGGCAAACGCCAGCAACTTGAGCTTGGCTGGCTCGAGTTCCTTGAACAAAGGAACCTTGGCAAGAAAATCGGACTCTTCGGTCAAACTCATTTATCGTTCTCGTGTAACGGGTACGCTTGATGGCGCCACGGAGCCCTGGGAGGCCGGTTGCGCCGCGGCGCAACCCAGTGTCGCTGGCTCTTTGTATCATACAATGACAAATGACCGGTAAAATCGGCCTCGACACGGGCTGTCAGCCGACACCGCTAGCCCCCACCGACATCGCAAACTGTGATTTGCCGTAACCGAGGATCGCATGGCCATCCGCCTGAACGTCTCAAACCATGCAGACTTGCAAAAGATGCTCAAAGACCTGGGGCTGCAGCTCGCCGTCGAGCACTTCACACCACACTACAATGTGCGGCCGTTGTCTGCTGTCTGGGGTGTGACTCGCAATAATCAGGGCGCGCTGCTGGCACCCATGCAATGGGGGTTTGTCCCGCCCTGGGCTAAAGACGGGCAATTTCGTCGGCCTCTGACCATAGCGCGCGCCGAGACCATTCATGAAAAGCCCTCTTTCCGCCCCCTGATCGCACGCTACCGTGGTTTTCTGCCGATCAATGGCTACTACGAATGGCGGCGTGCGGGCGGGTCGCGGACGGCGCATTACATCAAGGCAGGCGATGGCGCGATGGCGCTGGCGACTCTGTGCCAGATGCACGGTGACGGCTATCACCAATGTTGTGTGATCAGCACCAATTCACACGCAGACATGCGCGCCATACACGAGCGCCAGCCACTGGCAATACCGCTGGAACAGCTAAATGACTGGCTTTTCGACGATCGACCAGAGGGTGTCCGCGCTATGTTGCAAAGTCAGGTACCCATTCAGATTCTGGCGGTTCAAAATCTTGTAGACAACCCGGAAAACGATGGCCCGGAGTGCCTCACACCGCTCGAATCGTCCCGGCAGCAGGACTCAAGCTAAGTCGACCAGCGCCGATATCCGCGCCATCGCCCAGCGTTTGCAAAAAAAACAACTAGAAAAATGCAATCCAGTTCCATGCTTGCCAGCTTTCCGAAAACCCTTTGGCCCGCGCTGTTGGCGCTGCCAAGCTTTGCACTGGTGTTGACCGTGCTGGCGCTGCAGGGTCCACTGGCGCTGGAGCCGGGTCAAACCGGAGGCCTGTTGTTGTTTTTGCTGGCACTGATCAGCAGTCTGGCGTTGCCGTTGCTGCTATGGAAGATGGCCTGCCAGCAGCGACGCCTGCAGCAGTATCGCCGTTTGGCCAAGAAACTCATTCACGTGAAACGTCTGAAAAACCGCGAAGAGGTTCGGGCGTTAAAAATACTCAATCACATCGTCAATCCGGAGGATCGCGAGGTTCCTGGCACAGATCTCTGGCAAAACCCGCTCTACGGCTTCAGCGGCGATCTGGCGATCGTTTGCGAAGGCCCGAACGGCCAGGTCTACGCACTGCTTGCAGATTTAACGGGCCACGGCATCACTGCGGCCATGGGTGCGGCACCTGTGGCGTCGATCTTCAAGGCGACTGCGCGACAGGGGATGTCAGTTGGCGATATCGTCCAGGAACTCAACAATAAATTGCAAACACTGCTGCCGTCCGGCTTCTTTTGCTGCGCGGCTGTTATCGTCACCGATGCCCGAACTGGCAGCCTGGTCGCCTGCAATGCCGGGCTACCGGAACTGATCATCGCCGAAGACGCTGGCGGCATCAGCGAACTGATTCCCAGCAGCCAGCTACCGCTGGGCATCCAGCCAGTCTCGGCATCGGATGTAACCACGATCGAGCGTCGGTACACCGAACCACACCAGATCTATGCACTAAGCGACGGACTCATCGAGATTGATGGCCCGGATCCGGATCTTTTCAACATGGAAAAGCTCTGCAACTGTATATCCGCTCACGCTTACCAGGGCGGAAGGCTGAACCAGATCATCGCGAGCCGGTCGGCGCTGATTCAAGAGATTCAACCCAGCGACGATATAACCATTGTCGAAGTGACGATCTGTTGATGGGAGTCGAACCGAAACTGTCTGCTGGCCCGGACTGTGAAGAGTTTGGCCCTTGATGGTCTCACGGAGACAATGAGACTTACTTTCTCATAATGGCGGTAAATTGGTGGGCGAAGCTTCGGCAAAGCCCACCCCTTTACCCCTGCTATACAGTCCCACCTCGCGCACTTCTGCGCTGTTATCATGCCTGCTTCCTGACTACTCTCGATGCGCCCTGGCGCAGTCGGCCGGCTGGCTCTATGACATTCAATTCTTTTGACACCGTTATCGATCGGCGTAACACCTCGTCCATCAAGTGGACGAAATATGGCGACGAGGACGTGATTCCGATGTGGGTCGCCGATATGGAATTTGCGATTGCGCCGGAAATCACCCAGGCGCTGCAACGTCGAATCGAGCACCCGATAATGGGCTACACGCGCGCGCCGGCCGAGCTCTACGAGGCGGTGACGGCCTATCTGCAGCGCAGCTATCAATGGACAATCGACGAGAGCTGGCTGGTATGGTTGCCGGGCGTGGTACCTGGCCTGACCGCCGCATGCAATATGGCGCGCACCCGCGCAGGCTCGGTCCTCGTGCCTACGCCGGTCTACCATCCGCTACTGCATATACCGGGTAAAACCGGCCAGCAGCGCATCGATGTGCCGTTGCAATACGCGCACAATCGCTGGTCTATCGATTTTGATCAGCTCGATAAGCTTGCCAGACACCCCGACGCCCAGACCCTGTTGCTGTGCAGTCCACACAATCCGGTTGGCACAGTCTATACCTCAGAGGAGCTGCGCCAACTCAGCGAAATCTGCAGTGCGCACAATGTGCTGGTGGTGTCCGATGAAATCCATTGCGATCTGGTGTTGGATCCGAACGCTGTGCACGTCCCTACAGCGGTGGCCGCGGGTGATCTGGCCGACAACACCATCACCCTGATGTCGCCCAGTAAAACCTACAATCTAGCCGGCGCCAACTGCTCGTTTGCCATCATTCCGAACGCAACGGTGCGGGAACGATTTTCCGCCGCCTGCTCCTACTCGGTGCCGATCGTCCCCACCCTTTCCTACGTCGCGGCGCAGGCGGCCTATACACACGGACAGGCATGGCAAACAGCACTGATCGAGCATTTACGTCGCAACCATGCGACGCTGCGCTCGGCGGTAGAGGCCCTGCCTTACGTCTGGATGGATCCGACCGCAGCGACGTATCTCGCCTGGATCAATACCAGCGTCATGCCAGTTGATGATCCATGTGAGTTTTTTCGCGAGCACGGGGTGGGTTTGTCGCCAGGGGCACAGTTTGGCGATCCCGACTACCAGCGTCTCAACTTTGCCTGTGCTGGCACCCAGCTGCATGAGGGGCTGACCAGGATCGAGACGGCACTGGCAACGCTCGGCTGATCAGCCGTAGTCTGGCAACACGATCTCGCCCTGATACAGGCTTTTCAAAAACGCTATCGTCATTCGCGCAGTCGCGCCCCACAGCAGCTCACCGTCGTAGTGCTTGAAGTACACCACCTTGAGATCCAGGGCACGCAATGAGGGATCGTCGCCGGGCCGATAGCGGCGGTCGCGCACCTCGACATTGCGTTGATCGGCGAGCCAGGCCAGCGGGATAGAGAATATCCGGTCAACTTCCGTGGGTTGCGGTCGATACTCATGCGGCCAGGGCACAATCGCCACGACGGGTGTGACGATGTAGTTGCTGACGGTGTGATATTCAGCCAACGGGCTCAGCACACTGACCTCGCCCGGATCAAGTGAGATTTCCTCATGGGCCTCACGCAACGCGGTTGCGATCGCGTCTGCATCCGTTGCGTCCCGGCCGCCGCCGGGAAAGGCCACCTGTCCGCTGTGACGATCGCCATCGCGCTGACAACGGCGAATGTACAGTACATGCCAGGCGTCCTGATGCCGAAACACTGGCACCATGACCGACGCCTGCCGGGCATTTTCCACCGCAAACGCTGGAGAATCCTGCATCAGACTGGCCGGCCAATCGCCGGGTTGCAGCGCGCCATCGACCGTATTGACCCACTCAAGCGAGGCGAATTCAGACATTCGACAGAATGACAAAAGCAAACACGTAGAAAGCAGTCCTGAGGCGTCTGGGCGGGTGACTCATGGTATCAATCTAGCATAAAGACCCAAGGCACTGCAGGTGCACAAGACCAGGACCGCTGCACCGTCGAACCGGAGCGACGAAGGACACTCGACGGTCACCATACGCCGGGCGACTCTATCGCCCCACTCTAGCCCCTACGATCAGCCAGCACATGCAAGTCCAACATTCAGAAGCCATCCCAGCTAATAACTTCAGCGGCAGCCTGCGCGTCATTGTGGCAGAGCAGGACAAATCGGTGCGCGAGGCGTTGATCGACAAGGTCTACGACGCGCTCGGTGTCTATGCCGAATCCTGCAACACGGCCAAGGGGGTAGGCCGGCTGGTGGAAAAGTATCCAGGCGAAATCGTGCTGGCGATCGTCGACACACGGCTGCCCGATGCGCCCCAGGGCGAAGTGCTGGAGCTCCTGACCGAGGCAAAAATACCCACCATCGCGATTTCGCCAGAGGTGACTGATGAGGTTGCAAGCCGCCTGGTGGACAAGCACATTATCGACTGCGTGCTCAAGCGTGGCGAAGACGAACTGGATATTGTTGCCGATATCGTCGAGCGCACGTTGCTCAATCACAAGCGCAAAATCCTGCTCTACAGTCGCAGCGACTTCAACCGCCGAAAGATTCGTCAGATGCTCGATATCCATCGCTATACGGTCTACGACGTACGCAGCGAGCTGGAGGCACGACGCAAACTTAACAATGAGCCCGATATCTCGCTGGTACTGCTGGATCAAAGTGTGATTGAGGAAAAGGAGCTGACATTGATCAACGGGCTGCGGCAACACTATCGCAAGGAAGATCTTGCGATTGCAGCGGTCTGCGATCAGCGTGATACCCAGCGCAATGCACGCCTGTTGCGCGCCGGATTGAACGACGTTTTTTGCCAGCCACACCAGGCGGACGAGTTCTACTATCGAGTCCGGCATTGCGTCGAATCAGTGGAACGCGTGCGCGAAATAAAATTTTCCGCCACCCGAGACCGATTGACCGGCCTCTACAACCGCGACTATCTGTTTGATGTCGGTGCGATGAGCTACGCCACTGCCCAGCGCGGTGACGCCCCGATGTCCCTGGCAATGGTCGAAATCGACGGCTTCGACCAGCTGGTGCTCGAGCAGGGCCATCGAAGCGCCGATGCGATGCTGGCTTCGATTGCAAAGGTCATTCAGCGCGAACTGCGAACCAACGACATCGTCGCCCGCTACCATACCGCTACGTTCGCCTGTGTTGCATCGAACGTCGGCGATCACAACGCGATCATGGTCTTCGAGCGATTGCGCCAGCGGATCGCCGGCAGCGAAATTCTCGCTGGAACCCAGGCATTGCGAGTGACAGCTTCGATCGGTGTCTGCACCCAACTGCACGACTCATTGGGCGATATGATCGGCGCGGCACAGCAATCGCTCGCACGGGCTGCAGAATCCGGTAATCGGGTCATCGTGCCACCGCAATGAAGGCGTCAGTGCAGAGCAGTTTTAGTCTTACCGCACCTTGAGCATACATACTGCGTTACCAGCCGGCCCTGTTTGACGTCAAATCGGCGTTCGGTCTGTACCTTCCACTTGTGGTGATTATTGGCGCACATGATGCGCCCGCGCGCCTTCTCTGCAGGTTTTTTGCGCACAAATTTCAGTACATCACCCATCACGATTCCCGAATAGCCAAAAACGTCAGTTAAGCCCGAGGCTGCGGCGACGTCAGTATTTCTGGCCGGCGCCAGTCATGAGCCTTGCAACGCCGCAGACAATCCACGACCATGGACTCATTTGGCTATGGCAGGCAACTGTGGACGATATCCAAACCCTTCAACGCATCCTATCGAAAAGCAAGACGATTGCGATCGTCGGGATATCGGCCAGTTGGCACCGGCCCAGTTACTTCGCCGCCAAATACATGCAGCATCACGGCTATACCATCATACCGGTAAATCCCCGATACGAATCGGTACTGGGCGAAAAAGCCTACGCCAGCCTGACCGACATCCCGGTTTCCGTCGATATTGTTGACTGCTTCCGACGCTCAGAAGAAATACCGGCACTGGCAGAGCAGGCCATCGAAATAGGGGCAAGCTGCCTCTGGATGCAACTTGGCGTGGTCAATGAAGCCGCTGCCCACAGGGCCAGGGATGCGAACCTCGACGTCATCATGAATCGGTGTGTCAAAATAGAACACGCACGACTGTTTGGCGGGCTGAACTATGCCGGCGTCAATACCGGGGTAATATCCGCGCGGCGTATACCGCCTCCAAGATAGACAAGCCTTTCGCCGTCATTCCGATTTAACCCCAGCGAGCGGACATCCCATGAGCGACCACCTTTTTCTAGACGAAACCCTGTGCCTGCACGCCGGACAGCTACCCGACGCCGCCACCGGCGCACGCGCCGTGCCGATCTACCAAACGACCTCCTATGTGTTCGATGATCCTGAACACGCTGCCAGCCTGTTTAATCTGCAAACCTTCGGCAATGTTTACTCAAGGCTGAGTAACCCCACCTGCGCTGTTCTGGAAGAACGCGTCGCAGCGTTGGAGGGTGGACGTGCAGCATTGGCTGTCGCCAGCGGAATGTCCGCGCAGTTGATCGCATTGCTGACGTTGTGTAACAGCGGTGATCACATCGTCGCGGCGCGCACACTGTACGGTGGCAGCTATTCACAACTCGATGTGAACTTTCGAAAACTGGGAATCGAGGCGGATTTTGTCGATGCCGATGACCCTGAAAACTTTCGTCGCGCACTCAAAGATAACACCCGCCTGCTGTACGCTGAAACCATCGGTAATCCAAATCTGAACGTACTCGATATCGAGTCCGTTGGCGCCATTGCACGCGAGCACGGAGTCCCGCTGGTGGTCGACAACACTGTGCCGTCACCCTATCTTTGCAAACCTTTGCAACACGGCGCAGACATCGTCATTCACTCTGCTACCAAATTTATTGGCGGCCATGGCATCTCGATTGGCGGGCTGATCGTCGAGTCCGGGAAATTCCCGTGGGACAACGGCAAATTTCCGGAAATGGTCGAGCCCTCCAAGGGTTACCACGGAGTCAAGTTCTACGAGACGTTCGGCGATTTCGGTTTTGTGACAAAAGCCCGTATGGAATACCTGCGGACACTGGGTCCATCGATGAGTCCTTTCAATGCCTTCACATTCCTGCAGGGGCTGGAAACTCTACACCTGCGTATGGAGCGACACTGTGAAAACGCAATGGCGGTAGCCGAACACCTGAACGCTCACGACAAAGTAAGCTGGGTCAGCTATCCTGGCCTGCCAGATAGCCCGTATCAACCGCTGGTTCGCAAATACATGCCTAAAGGTGCCAGTGCCCTGCTGTCCTTCGGCATAGCCGGTGGCGCCAGTGCCGGTGTGCAATTCATGGAAGAGGTACAGTTTCTCAGTCATCTGGCCAATATCGGCGACGCCAAGACACTGGTTATACATCCCGCCTCCACCACGCATCGGCAGCTCAACGAAGAGGAACAACTGGCCGCTGGCGTCACACCGGACATGATCCGCATGTCGGTGGGTATCGAGCATATTGACGATATAATCTGGGATATCGATCAGGCACTGTCGCGGATTAATCTGTAGTCGTGTCGCTTCGCATTACGCTTGTGCCGAACCATCAAGGGTGTATTCAATGACCTCTGCGCAAACCTCCATCAGTATTATTCTGCTGATCACACTTTTCATGTTCGCCTGGGGACGCTGGCGACACGACATCGTCGCTATATCCTGCCTGGTCATGGCCGTCGTCGCAGGCGTTGTACCATCAGACGATGCATTCAGCGGGTTTGGCCACGCCGCGGTGGTAACAGTCGCCGCGGTATTGATCATCAGCCACGCACTTAAAAATGCCGGGGTCGTCTCTGTCATTGCCTCATACCTCACACCCTATACCGGCAACATCTATATACACATCGCGGCGCTGACGCTGGTCGTAACCGTCGCATCTGCCTTCATGAACAACGTAGGTGCACTGGCACTGATGCTGCCGGTTGCCATCGCCACAGCGGTGGAATCAAACCGCTCACCGGCGCTGGTGCTGATGCCGCTGGCATTCGGCAGCATCCTGGGTGGCATGACCACCCTGATCGGCACACCACCCAATATCATCATCGCAAGCTATCGCGCAGAGATCACCGGTGAACCATTTGCCATGTTCGATTTCTCAGCCGTCGGTTTTGTCGTCGCGGTAGTCGGACTGCTGTTCATTACTTTTGTCGGCTGGCGATTGATCCCCACTGGCCGTGGCAATCAGGGCGGCGACAAGCCAACCTTCGAGATTTCACACTACCTGACCGAAGTACAGGTTCAACCGGAATCACCACTGATCGGATCTTTATTGATCAGCAACGAGATTTTCAGCTCCGACAACATCGATGTTGTCGGCTTCGCCCAGAAAAACGGATTTGCTCGCACACTGCCACGACAATATCGCTTCACAGAGGGCGATGTCCTGTTGATACAGGCAGATCCTTCCTATCTGCAAAGCCTGTTAGAAGAACAGGGCCTTGAGTTGCTGACCAGCGCATCCGAATCGTTTGTGCAGCCACAGTCTGAAAACGAAGTGATGCTCGAGGGCGTGGTCAGTCAGCATTCGGATCTGGTCGATCGCAGTGTCGAATACCTTCGTCATCGAAGTCAGCGAACACTCGCTCTCGTTGGTATTGCCCGCAACGGCGAGTCGATCAAGTCGCGCCTCAAACGCCAGCGTTTCAAAGCGGGTGATGTGGTATTGATCTTTGGCGACGCCGCCAGTATCGATCAGCAGTTTAAGGATCTGGGTCTTTGGCCCCTGGAACGCCGACCGCTCGAATTAAACCGTCAGCGTCAGGTGGTGCCGGCGCTGCTGGTATTTGCAGGGGCAATCGCGATGGGCGTCGCCGGCCTGGTCACCCTGCCTATCGCGTTTCTGATCGCGATCATGGTTTTTCTGCTGATGAAAGTGATATCGGTGCGCGAGATCTACGACGAAATCGACTGGCCGGTTATCGTTTTGCTCGGTGCGATGATTCCAGTCGGACGTGCACTTGAGAGTACCGGCACAACCACCCTGCTCGCCAATGCCATTCTCGATTGGGCGGGCGGTCTGCCTGCAGCACTGCTGGTTGCGATGATTCTGGTCATCACGATGTTCTTGTCGGACATCATCAACAACGCCGCAACTGCACTTGTCATGGCGCCGATTGGCGTTGCCATTGCCAACTCGCTCGGCGTCAATGCAGATGCCTTTCTAATGGCTGTCGCCGTCGGCGCCTCATGTGCATTCCTGACACCGATCGGGCACCAGTCCAACACACTGGTAATGGGCCCGGGGGGCTACCAGTTCGGCGACTACTGGCGAATGGGTCTGCCGTTGGAAATAATCATCGTCGCGTTGGCCGTGCCGCTGTTGCTGGTGGTCTGGCCATTGTAACGAAGCTGCCCGATGCCACGAGCCAGTGCGGGCAGCTTGAGTGTGGCAGACAACCTGCCTGGCTAGCTCGTCGGCAGTTGAAATGCCGCAGATTCCCGGCCTTCAACGATCGTTTTGAGCAATATCTCAACACGCCGATTCTGGCTGCGCCCCGCCTCACTGCGGTTATCCGCTATAGGAGATCGCTCACCGCGGCCTTCAGCAACTACTCGCCCGTCGGTAATGCCCTGGCTGACCAGATAGCGACGCACGTTGCCGGCGCGCTCTTCAGACAGGCGCTGGTTGTATGCGTCCGGGCCGGTGCTATCGGTATGGCCAACCACATGGACCACGGTTTGCGCATAGTCCTTCAACACGCCTGATACCTTATTCAGACTGTTGTAGAAATCGGCACTGATCAGTGCGCTGTTGACAGCAAAAGACACTTCGCTATTGACGTTTAATCGCAGAGTGTCATTGGCGATTCGAGTAACTTCGATGGCTTCGGCTTCGCGCTCCTGACGTAGTTGTTCCTCAAGTGCAGCCTGTTGTTCATCCATGTAGTTACCGACAGCGGCGCCCGCGATCGCACCAACCGCTGCACCGATCAAACGGCCTCGATCATCGTTAATCTGATGGCCGAGTATCGCTCCGGTCACGGCACCGACTGCGGCACCGACCTGGGTACGACCGATCGGCTCATTGGAGGCGCAGGCACTCAAAGCCATTACCGACAGGACACTGCCGGTGCGGCAAAGGGTTTTTCTGATGCTCACAATAGTCTCGCTCTGGTAAAGGCATATGCTTTGAGACTAGCAGCGCCTGCCAGATGTTTTGTGACTATTCAGTGAAGAACGACAGTTTCGGCATCCATGGTGTCGATTTCATCGATGAGCATTTCCGGCTCGGGTGATGAATGGTGCAGCATCATTCGCCAGCCGTCACCGACACGATGATAGACGTTGGTCGCCAACATCACACTGACCAGCTCACCGGCGATGCTGATCTCTTCGCGCACCAGATGGACAGCGATATGTTGATCAGCGGTAATGCGCTCATCGCTGATCGAAAATTCCATCGGTGGGCTGACGTCGAAGATCTCCTCCCAACTCTCCTGAATTTGCGCTCGCCCCTCAAGCCGTGGTGCACCCGGATGGATACACACGGTGGCATCATCTTCAGACCAGACGGCCATCATGCGCTCGAGGTCGGTATCGCGGATCGACGAGTAAAAAGCGGCCTCGGCATCCGCCGCGGTGGAGAACAACAACTCGTTCAATTTAGTTCCTGCGTGAGGCTAGCCCTAGGAGGTAGGCTCCTTGGCGTCTTTTTCAAGGTAATCGGACCAATTATGTTCCCCTTCGCCAAAGACGAAAAAATGCGGGTTCAATAGCGAGTCCTTGGTGTTGTAGCGCAAGTCCTGCATCTTGGTATCGGTGATGTGGCCGCCGGCCTCTTCAACAATGCACTGTGCTGCACCGGTATCCCACTCGCTGGTGGGGCCCAGACGGGCATAGACATCGGCGCGCCCCTCGGCGACCAGGCACGATTTCAGTGCGCTGCCCATGGCCACTTCTTTGTAGGAACCCAGTTTGTCGAGAAACCGGCTGAGCAGACCGCCAGTCAGCGGTGCTCGGCTGCGCGCGACGGTCACACCACTGGTCGGCGCCGTACGAACCTTGATCGGAACCGGTTCCTGATCACCTGCCTGTTTCCAGGCGCCGGTTCCACGATGGGCCCAATAGGTGACATCGAGCACCGGAGCGTGGACCACGCCAAGAATCGATAGGCCCTCGTGAATCAGAGCGATATTGACGCTGAATTCCCCGTTTCGATTGATGAATTCGCGCGTGCCATCGAGCGGATCGACCAGCCAGTAGGTATCCCATTCAAACCGCTCACTGAACGGAATGCCACAGGATTCCTCCGACAAAATGGGCAGGGTTGGATCGAGTTGCTTGAGGCTGTCGATGATCAGCTGATTGGCAGCCAGATCGGCAGTGGTCAGCGGCGTGTCATCATCCTTCGAGGTGACATCGACGTCTGAATCATACAATTCAAGTATTTTGCGACCGGCGCTTCGCGCGATCGCCACTACGTCCGGTATACGTGTGGCAAAGTCTTCGGGGCAACGAGACATGACACTATCAGTTATTATCCTGTCACAATGATATGGCTTCTGGACACAACTTGCACCCTGAGCGCCGTAAATTTAGGTGAAAACAAAGCGCAAAATTCGCCAATTCCGGCGGCTGCGGTCGAGATTGACGGTCACTTTTTCAAATACCTCGACCCGGTAACAATTTGTCGCCTACAAGAAATCTGAAATATTGCCCTGGTTGCGTCGGCGGTAGCTTCCGTCTGACGACCGCTTGCCCAGTGCACCCAACATGCCAGCCAACTCCGGGGGCGTGGCGGCTGTCGGTTTGACTTTAAGATCGACAATGAAATCACCCTTCTGGTCGATCTGAAAATCGCCGTCTATCTCCAGTTCACCGTTCGCATTGGTCAGTTTGCCACGATGCAGATTTTTGTCGGGAGTGACTTCTAATGTGACGTTACCAAGCTTGGCATTCACTGCACCGCTGACCGCTGCATTTCGCCAGTTTACAAGACCCGTGGTAGTGTGCAGTTTCGAGTTGATCAGCTCAAGGGTATCGATATCAGCATTGATCACGCCGTCGAAATTCGCAACTGGCAGCGGCAGGAACTGATCCAGGCTTTTGGCTGGTAGCCTGACCAGGCCATCTTTGATGCTGATCATCCCAGACAGTTTGCGCGCGACATCTGCCTCGCCGGTTCCACCCAGCCAATCGAAGCTCACGCGCATGCCCGCCGCAGTCTGCAGTAGTGATTTGGGCTGAAAGGTCCAGTTGATATTGGTGATGGGTTCGAGTTCAGGCTGCGCGATAACCTGCTCTGCACTGCCACGCCACAGGCTGCCGGAGACACCCGCGATCTGCACAGGATGGGTGTTCACGTGCGGGAGCACCCCGGCCGCGGGGAATTTCCAGGCCAGCGTGACGGCAAAGGCAATCACGCCGAGTAGCAGCAATCCAAGAATTCTCACTGATCCACCTCCAGGCTAAGTCGGGCGCTGACGAGCCCATCGCTCTTTTTGGTGATATTGATCGTTTTGACCCCGAGGCCGTAGGTTTGTTCAAGCTCGCCCAGTACCCGAATGAGCTTGTCAAATTCAACCTCCGAGAACTGCGCCTTGGCGCCCTGGTTACCCGCGGGCTCGACGCGCTCCGGCGCCTTGATACTCGCTCTTCTGATCGCATCGTCCAACAACAGGTAAGGCGCTTTCTCCATCGGCTTTCTGACGCCACCACCCGGTCCGACCGATGTTTTAACCAGTGCTGCCTGCTGTTTCATCCAGGCCAGATCGCTCTGCTGCGCAGCCACTGAAATTTTTCGATCGGCAATGCCCTTTGTCAGGGGCTCGACGACAAACAAATAGGCACTGGCACCGATGGCGACGATCGCGGTCAACGCCACAATCAACTGCTCGCGCGAATTGAGATTATTAAACCAGCTCACGATTCACTCTCGATGCGCAGCCGCGCTCTGATACGGTCTTTGTCCTTGTTGGCCGATTGTACGGTCGCCTTGAGGGTGCGGTCGCCTTCGAGGTGGGACTTTATTTTGTCCAGATCCTGCAGCGAGGCGGCTTCGAGCTCCATCACCAGTTTGCCGCGGCCGAAATTCACCGTGCGCACTGCCGGCTGGCTGGCCTGACCCATCGCTTCACCCATCGCCGACATCATCGCCACGAAGCTGCCATTGTCGATGCCCTTGCCGTTGAGGCTTTCCACTCGTGTACGCATTTGCGCAACCGGATTAACCACTCGTCGCACACTCGGAAATGCACCTTTCAGCGTCGCCTCAATCTGCTGGCCCAACTGCTGTTGCCGCTGCCCCAGGGCGTTGTACTCAAGCCAGCTCGAACCACCCCACAAGCCGGCCAGTAACGTGGCCAACGCCGCCGGCGTCAACCAGGGTTTCCAGGTCTTCTGGGCTGCCTTACGCTTGCCATAGTCACCCTGCAGCAAATTGATTCTGCTGGCGGACTTGCCTTTCAAACCCAGCCCGAACAACTGAACTTCAGTGCGCATCTCAATCGCGCGACTGCGGGTCTCGAGCTCGTACAAATCGTTACCACAGGAAAAATGCAACGCTTCCCAGATCTTCGCGCGCACATCGACATCGGGCGTGTTTTCCAGTAGCAGCGGCAACATCTCAACATCACAGGAAAATCCGCGCGTCTCGTCCAGTCGCACAGCCGCGTGGCCAGAATTGGTCATGATTGTCCAGTTGTCGGCCTCGAGTGGCAGCGCATAGCACTCGGGCACAATTTCTACTGGCTTCAGGCCGGCGACCGCACTTTGCTCACGTATCCAATCCATGCTGGATGTGGCGATTACCGCCACCGGAATATCGCCACTCTGCAAGCGGCTGCCGAACGCAAAGTGCGATGCCTCGACATCCTGCGCCAGTTGCTCTTCAAGAGTGTAGGGCACTGCTTTTTGCGCCTTGCCCAGATTGGCGATGGGCACGGAGGCGGCTTCGAGCGAGAGCTCCGTGCCAGCGACCACCATCACGACCCGCAGTTTGCCAGCACTGGCCGCCGCATCCGCAAAGCTGCCGTGTCCATGGGACTCGACTTTGCCGCTCTTGTCATCGCAGGAGGCCCAGCGCAGGTAGTCGTCGCCAATGCGCTGCAGGTAGGTGAGAAAGTACTTGGCCAAAATCCAGCTTCCGGTTGATCGAGGGGCTACATTCAGTAGCCGTTGCGAGTGCGCTGTCTTATTCTTATCGCACCCGTGTTGTCTCTTTGCATCACCGTATACTGGGTGATGCTCGCTTCGTCCCGAGTCACGGTTACCCTGGCGAGAAAGAACTCGCTTTTCACGTCCAGGAGGACATTATCTAGATTTTGCTCCTCCGTGTCGCCCCTGGCGCTGGCCCGGAAGTCTTCAGCATTCTCATAGACGGCAGAACCCTGATCGTCTTCGGCGTCCGGATCTGCTGTGTTGTCGTCACCCTCCGTGAGCGCATCGAACAGGCCGCCGCCCTCGGGACAACCGGGAAAACCCTGCCAATACTCGTCATCCACCACACGCAGTTGATCAGACAGCGGCAACATGTACTCGGCAAACGATGCCAACACAGCGCCCGACGCGGTATTGACATTGACGAGAGTACCGCTTGGCAAGGTGGCGATGTGCGGCAGCAAGGTGTCGAAATCTTCCAGCCCACCTTCATCGCTGACGCGGAAACCACGCACCAGCAGCAGTTCCGATGGACTGACCATGTCGCCATTGGCAGCGCGATAGGATGGCGTCTGGCCGGTATAAAAATCATCTTCAGCACCCTGCGCACCCGTGGCGTCAATGTCGCGATCGATCCAGTCGCGAATCGCCTCGGCCTTTTCACTGTCAATATTCAATGCTGACAGCAGCAGTTTCAGCTGCTGGTATTCGACCTCGGCGACGTTGCCATTTTCATCGACCAGATTGTTGAGATTGAACTTGCCATTCAGATCGATGATGCAACCCTCAACCGTCGCACCATCCACCGGCACCGGCGGCAGGCTCTCAGCCCAGAAATCCTCGGTGCTGTCTGAGCCGTTGCGCTCCTGCTCGGTTTTATCGCGACGCAGGGTTGCCATGGCAAATTTTTCACCCGCGCCAAGCAGATTGGTCAACTGACTGAGTATCTGCTGATTGCCGGCGCGCTGAATCGAGGTGCGTTGTCGCACTGACATGGCGGTCACAGAGACGGTGATCAGCGCCACCAGTAACAGCGCGGTGATCAGCGCAACCCCGCGGTTTTGCCTGTACCTAGCGCGGCAATACATACAACCGCCTCACCGAACCCAGATCGGCAATCTCCAGCATCGCTTCCAGTGCGATCGGCATGTCGTTGAATTCTTCCTGATCGACATCTTCCGGCGGCCAGGCGCCGTGCCACTGGTTGCTGTTGTCGAGAAAGCGGAAGGTCAGGCTCTCGACGTCGTCGATCATCAGGCGATCGCGGAAGCTCGCCCCTTCGAATCGATCGACGTGATACCAGTAGCGCCGCAACAGGCGTTTGTCGTCATCAAGTCGATAGGCGACGCGCTGCAGGTCGCTGCGCGGTGGCAGCTCCAGCATGGCCGGATTGGTCCAGCCACCACGAGTCAGTTCGATCAGATATTCGCCGGCCTCGCTGACTTCGAGGCTCTTTCGCTTGTCGCCCAGGTTATCGACCGAATCGCGTAGCACGATCTGCTCAAAATCGGCAGCGAACCATCGAAATGCCTGCTGCAGGCGCTCGTAGCGTTCACCGGAATCGATAACGCCCTGCGAGATTCTATTGACATTGAACCAACCGGCGTAGGCGACGCCTCCCATCACCGCCAGCACCGCCGAGGCAACCAGAAATTCAATCAGCGTAAAGCCGCGCTGCCGAGTGCCAGAGGACCTCCTATTCACTGGAGACAGGCCGACTTTGAAGCCGCGGGTGGCTGACAAATCCCGCCGTCGTGAACACCGGGCGCTCGGCATCTTCGCGCTTGCGAACTTCCACATCGACGCGCCGCAAATCTTCATCTTCGACTTTCTGTACCCGCGTCTTCCAGAACCACTTGACGCCGAATACCTCTTCGTCGCCGGTCTTGTTTCCGGTCTCTGGAAAACTCGCCAGCAATTGCATTTCGGCGAGTCGGTTTTCAGCAACCCAGCTGGCCACGGCACGGTCGCGTAACTTTCCGGCGTTCGACGCCGTCGAGCCGGCACTGTGCACCAGCGCACCAAGCACCGCGGCGATGACTGCCAACGCGACGAGCACTTCAACCAGCGTAAACCCTTCCTCGACGTGCTTCATTGCTGTTCCACCGCTCCCACCACCAGCGGCTCCTCCACACCGGTACCCACCTGCCAGATCTTGTCGAGTGCATTTTTCTCTACCGAGAGCTGGAAATCCGGCATGGTTTCGCCGTTGGACAGGAACATCACATGAGGACGGGTTTTCTCATCGATTTTGACATCGTCGGTCTCCTCGAGCGCCACCGCCACACCAGAGACCTCCAATTCGAGCGCGAAGTCATCCGGCAACGTGCGCTGTCGAAAGAGATCATCTTCCGAGATTTCAACCCACTTGCCGGTTCGACTATCTCCCTCGAGTACCATAAAGCGATAGTCTCCCAGTGAAAAACGAATGCCGTACTGGCGGTTTCTGAAGATCGCCGTCTCCGATGCCCGGCTCATGAGCTCGGCAATACGCCGCACCTCATCGCGCACCTGATCGCTGGCCCCGCCAAAATGCAGCCGCGGCAACACCGCCCCCGTGAGAATGGCCATGATGGCAATCACCACGACCAGTTCTATCAGCGAGAAGCCGCTCGATTCAGAATGCGGGTGAGAAGCGTTAATGGCTTTGCCTACTTGATCGTCCAGTTGCCGATGTCGGCCTGCTCGCCTTCACCACCGGCCTGACCATCAGCGCCAAGCGTGTAGATGTCGATCTCTCCGTTCTCGCCCGGGCTCAGGTAGAGATAGTCGCGACCCCACGGGTCTTTGGGCATGCTGCCCAGGTATCCGCCATCAGCCCAGTTTGGCGCCTCGGGTGAACCGGTGGGCTGCTCGACCAGCGCCGACAACCCCTGATCGGTAGTCGGAAAGGAGAAGTTGTCCAGTTTGTACATCTGCAACGAGGCCTCGATATTGCGAATATCGGCGGCTGCCCGCTTCATTCTGGCTTCACCCGGACGATTGAATATCTTCGGTGCGACCACGGCGGCTAAAATGCCGAGAATGGCCACCACCGCAATCAACTCGATCAGGCTGAATCCGGCACTTTTCGCGACCTGGTATCTGGGCTTCATCATGCAAATCTCCAATGGTTCTTATTTGGTGTGCGTCGGTACTACCGGTACTCGGCAGAAACGGTTGAGGACAACCGCCAATTATAGCTTTGGCACCCGTCATAGCTGCGGTTACTGTCCGACAAACCTTGCCCGGACACAACCTTGATTCGTCTGTCGCACACCCTCTGGTTTGCACTGTTGCTTGGTATCAGCAGTGCGGTGTTTCAAGCAGCCAATCTGGTGCCTGCGCTTCGCTTTGATCGAGTCGCGATACTCGATGGTCAGTGGTGGCGGCTAATCAGTGGAAATCTTGTCCACCTCGGCTGGTCCCACCTGCTGCTCAATCTGGCAGGACTGGCCATGATCTGTTATCTGGTCGGTCATGCGCTTCGACCCTGGCAATGGCTGGTTGTTCTTTGCTGCTGCCTTGCGGGGGTCGGAACAGGGCTTTTGATGTTCAATCCGGAATTGACCTGGTACGTCGGTTTATCCGGGGTTTTATACGGTTTGCTGATCGCCGGTTCAATCGCCGACTTCCCCGCTAACCGGTGGATGGCGTCCGTCCTGGCGCTCTACACTATTGGCAAAATCGGCCATGAACAATACTATGGAGCAGCCACTGCAAGTGAACTGCTGGCCGGTGGTAAAGTAATTGTAAACGCTCACTTATTCGGAATGATCAGCGGTTTGGTCGCCGTTTGCTGCGTACTTTTTCTATCGCCTTATCCCTGGTGGCGCGCGCCTGTTACTAATCGCCAATAGTCGAACCGCTCACACATTTCCGTACTCTGGAGCATCTCCACCCAGCCACCGATCGATCAATGCATCGACAGTGTGGTCCGATTGATCGATCAGCGCATCACTTAATTCACTGGCCTGCTCCAGCAGCGCTTTGTCACGCATGATATCGGCGATTCGAAATTGCAAACTGCCGGTCTGGCGAGTGCCCAGTAATTCCCCGGCGCCGCGCAACTGCAGATCTTTCTCGGCGATGGCAAAGCCGTCGGTCGTCTCGCGCATGATCGCAATTCGCTCTCGCGCTTTGCGGCTCAATCCGGCTTCAAACAGCAGCACACAGTGACTGGCTGTGTTGCCGCGTCCAACGCGACCGCGCAACTGATGCAGTTGCGACAACCCCAGACGCTCGGCATTCTCGATGATGATCAGCGATGCATTGGGTACATCCACGCCAACCTCGATGACCGTCGTCGCCACCAGCAGGGCAATCTCCCCACGTTTGAACTGCTGCATGGTGGCGTCCTTTTCCTCCGCGGTCATACGGCCGTGAACGAGCCCGATGGCCAGCTGCGGCAGCCAGGCACGCAAGTCTTCGAGTGCCTCTTCGGCCGCCCGCGCCTGCAAGACTTCTGATTCCTCGATCAGCGTACAGACCCAGTAAACCTGCTGACCACGCTCGACCACCGCACCCACCCGTTCGATCACCTCTGCGCGACGATGGGTCGAGATCGCAACCGTCTTGATTGGCTGACGCCCCGGCGGCAGCTCGTCGATAATCGAGCAATCCAGATCGGCGTAGGCCGTCATTGACAAGGTGCGTGGAATCGGCGTGGCGGTCAGCGTGAGCTGGTGCGGTACAGACTCGCCACGCACGCCCTTTTCACGCAACAACAGGCGTTGATCGACACCGAAACGGTGCTGCTCGTCCACGATCGTCAAGCCGAGGCGGGAAAATTCGACATCCTTTTGAAACAGCGCGTGGGTACCCACCGCAATGGCGCTCTCGCCACTGGCGATCGACGCTAAGGCTTCGCGTCGCTGACGGGCGCCCAGCTTGCCCTTGAGCCAGGCGATTTGCACGCCCAGTGGTTCAAACCAGCGGGCAAAATTTAACAGGTGCTGCTCGGCAAGAATTTCCGTTGGCGCCATAATCGACACCTGATAACCGCTGTCGACCGCGAGCGCCGCGGCTGCCGCGGCCACCAGCGTTTTACCGGAGCCGACATCACCCTGAATCAATCGCAACATGGGTCTGGACTCAGCCAGATCTGCGGCGATCTCGGCTATTACTCGCTGCTGCGCGGCAGTCGGTGAAAACGGCAGATCTTCGAGCAGCCGCTGCAACAGCCCACTATTGCCCTCGATCCGAGGTGCGGCAAACTGGCGGAACACCACCCGCCCGCGCTGCACGCTGAGCCGATGGGCGACCAGCTCCTCGAGCGCCAGTCGCTGGACCGCTGGGTGGGTACCTTCGAGCAAAGATGACGCACTGACGTCCGGGCCGGGTTGATGAACCGTCTCAAGCGCCTGCTGCAACGAACACTGTGTACCGGCAGCGGGCAGCAACTCGTCGATGGCGTACTCGCGCAGCATGGCGATCGATCGATCGGCGATGCGCCGCATCGATAGCTGGTGCAGACCTTCTGTGATCGGGTAGACCGGTGTTAGCCGCTCCTCTACTTCCGGCAATTCGGTGGCGCCCAGCAGTTGGTATTCTGGATGGACAATTTCAAGCCATTGCGATGCCCGCCGGATCTCACCGAAGCAGCGAATTCGCTGCCCCTCGCGCAGCGCCGCAGTCTGAGACTGATTAAAGTGAAAAAAACGCAGTCGCAACTCTCCCGTGCCATCACTGATGTGGCACACCATCGAGCGTCGACCCCGGTACAACACCTCAGTGGACTGAATCTGACCGATGCATACCGCCTCGATGCCAGCGCGCAAATCACCGATTGCAACCAGCCGCGTTCTATCCTGATATCGAAGCGGCAAGTGAAACAGACAATCCTGCACCGTTTTTATTTTCAGGCGGGAGAGTTTTTCAGCCTGTTTGGGGCCCACGCCAGACAGGCGTGTAACCGGCATCGAGGACAAACTCACTACTAAATTCTACGACCGGACTTCGAGTCAGCTGCCGGTGACCATGACACCTTCCACCTCGACCGGCACATCTTTGGGCAATTGCGCAACGCCGATGGCCGCGCGTGCTGGAAACGGTGCAGTAAAGAATTCTTCCATGACCTCATTGACGAAACCGAAATTGCCAAGGTCTGTCAGATAGACATTGAGTTTCACGATCTCGGCCAGACTGCCACCGGCGGCTTCGCAGACCGCAGACAGATTGCGAAACACCTGCCGCACCTGCTCTTTGACATCGCCGTCGACAACTTCCATCGTCTCGGCGACCAATGGGATCTGGCCCGATAAATACACGGTGTCGCCAACGGCCACAGCTTGCGAATAGGTGCCGATGGCGGCGGGCGCGTTGGGCGTGGAAATTACTTTTCGGGCCATCTTCGATTTCCTGTTCAAACCACGCAGTATATCGAAGATCGATGCGACGCAGCAGCCAGCTAACTGGTGGCGCGCTTAACCTTGTGCGTCTCGCGCAGAATGCGCACGTTCTTGATCAGGCGGCCCAGATGGGTGCGATCGCGAACCGATAGAATGAAATTCATCACCGTGATCTTGTCGTTGGTGCGCTCGAAGCGGATGTCTTCGATATTGGTGTCCATGTCCGACATGGCAGTGGCAACAGTGGCCAGCGCACCCGGCACGTTGTTGAGTTCAATGATGACGCTGGTTTGAAACTGGCCCTTTACACTGGCTGACCACACTACGGCGACCCACTCGCGCTGGCGACGTCGATGACGCCCAACGTTACGACAACCAGCCCGGTGCACCAGCACCCCCTTGCCGGCAGTGATCATGCCCTGAATGTTGTCGCCGGGGATCGGCATGCAACACTTGGCCAGCGCAATGACGGCATCTTCACCCCCCTCGACTATCAGAGGACCAGGCTCGATATCGGGCGAGAGCTGCATCGCCTGTTCCATATCGGGTTGCTGATCACCCTCGTCAAGCAGCCAGGCGGCCACCATACTGGGAATTTGATTGCCGAGGCCGAGCTCGTTGTAGAGCATATCCAGGCTGCTGAGGTTGAGCTGGCGCAACACCGACTGTTCGGCTTTTTCGTCGATGTCTGCAAGGGATCGCGAATAGCGCGTTAGCGCACGCACCAGTAGCTGGCGACCGAACTCAACCGTTTTTTCACGACTTTGATGCTTTAAGTAGGCGCGAATGGCGTTGCGGGCCTTGGCCGTGACGACAAAATTCAGCCAGTGAGCGGTCGGGCGCTGTTTGGGCGAAGTAATGATTTCAACCGTCTGGCCGGATTCCAGGGTCGAATTGAGCGGCGCGAGCTTGCGATTGACTTTAGCGGTCAGACAGGCGTTGCCAATATCCGAGTGCACCATATAGGCAAAATCGACGGGAGTAGCATTTTGCGGCAACTGGTAGATATCGCCGTTGGGGGAGAAAACGTAGATTTCGTCCGGGAACAGATCCACCTTGACGTTTTCATAGAACTCCATCGTATCGGCGCTGTTGGCCTGCATATCCATCAGGTTGGCCAACCATTGGTGCGCGCGTTGCTGAGCGCTGTTCGCCTGCCCTTCTTTATACATCCAGTGGGCAGCGACGCCAGTCTCGGCGAAGGTATCCATTTCGGTGGTACGGATCTGCACCTCGATCGGCACGCCCATCGGGCTGAACAGCACCGTGTGCAGCGACTGATAGCCGTTGCCTTTGGGAATAGCGATGTAGTCCTTGAAGCTGCGTGGCAACGGCTTATACACATTGTGCATGACACCGAGTGTGCGGTAGCAATCGTCGACGCTTTGGGTGACGATGCGAATGGCGAACATATCGAAGATGTCGTCTAACGACGCCTGCTTATTGCGCATCTTCTGGTACAAACTATACAGGTGCTTTTCGCGGCCGTGAACGGTTGCGACAATGTCCGCCTCTTCGAGTCTTGCGGCAACCAGTATCTCGAATTTCTGGACGATTTCCTGTCGGTTCTGGCTGCGCTTTTTAACCGATTCCTGCAACACGCGGTGCCGCGCCGGATACAGCGCCCGAAAGCCAAGATCTTCCAGCTCGTTTTTCATGCTGTAAATGCCGAGCCGATTGGCGATCGGC
The DNA here is from genome assembly GCA_964646405.1 of uncultured Granulosicoccaceae bacterium. Classification (GTDB taxonomy): domain Bacteria; phylum Pseudomonadota; class Gammaproteobacteria; order Granulosicoccales; family Granulosicoccaceae; genus CAKZSB01. The sequence continues at coordinate 35,653 of CAZYDV010000006.1, forward strand.
GCGTAGACTTCGAGTGTCTCGCGGGCGATTCGGCGACGTTTGTCCGCGCGCATTACGCCGAGGGTGCGCATATTATGTATACGATCGGCGAGCTTGATCAGGATGACGCGGATATCATCCACCATCGCCAATAGCATTTTCTGGAAATTGGCGGCCTGAGCCTCAGCGCGTGACTTGAACTTCAGATGGGTGAGCTTGCTCAGTCCGTCGACGATGACGGAGACGTCTTCGCCGAACTGACTGGTAATCTCTTCGCAAGAGATGCTGGTGTCTTCAACGACATCGTGCAGCAGGGCGGCCATGACGCTGCGATGATCCATGTTCATCTCGAACACGATCCGCGCGACCGCCAGGGGATGGGAGATATAGGGTTCGCCAGACACGCGGCTCTGGCCATCGTGTGCGGCTTCAGCAAGCTCGTAAGCCGCCAGCACATCGGCAATTTCGCTATCGCCGTATCGTCGCTCCATCAGCTTGACGAGATCGGCAACCTCAAAGCGAACTTCACCCGCTTCGAGTTCCTCGTCGACCTGGTCGAGCACGACGCTCATCGCTCAGCCCGATCGTTGCCTGAGCTTGTGACTTCGACAGCCCACTTTAGAAGTCGGCTGAAATCCTGTTTTCATCACCGGGCGGAACCCCTTCCATTGGCAGCCTGGGAGGCGTGGGTTCGGTATCGAGCACGGCTTTGGTGACAAGCCCGAGTGCGATTTCGCGCAGGGCGACCACGGTAGGTTTGTCGTTTTCGATCGGGACCATGGCCTCTGACCCCATCGAGATATTGCGCGCACGCCGGGCAGCAACCAGTACCAGCTCAAACCGGTTTTCGACGTTCTCTAGGCAATCTTCTACGGTAACGCGTGCCATCTATTGCTCCGGCGTAATTCAGGGGTTTCAGAAATTCGGGCTGAACCTTTAATTGTAGTGACATTGAACAGGAAAACAACAGCTTGTTCCGGTAATTCAGCCGGAACCGACCAGATCCTGCAACAAATGTCCGTTGACCTGTAATTGACGATCAAGCTTCACGCGCTGCGCGGTGATGATCGAGCAAACTTCATCGACCGCACGATCGAAATCATCGTTGATCACCACGTAGTCGCTGTGCTGAAAATGTGTCATGTCAGCGACCGCGTCGCGCATTCTGCGCTCGATCACCGCGTCCGAGTCACTGGCCCGGTCGGTCAGTCGCTGGCGCAGAATGTCCAGTGTCGGCGGCAAAATAAACACTGAGCAGACCTCGGCAATTTCGCGCACCTGTTCGGCGCCCTGCCAGTCGATTTCAAGCAGTACGTCAATGCCCTGGGCGAGCATATCGTCCACCACCTTGCGCGATGTGCCGTACTGGTTGTCAAACACCCTGGCATGTTCGAGAAACTGGCCGTCGGCAATCATCTCATCGAATTGCGCGGGGTTGACGAAATGATAATCGACACCCTCGCGATCGGCCGGGCGCATCGGCCGGGTGGTGTGGGAAATCGACACACTCAGGCGCGTCATTCGCGCCAGCACGGCACGAACAATACTGGTTTTACCCGCACCCGAGGGCGCAGTGATCATGAAGAGTTGGGCTGTCATGGATTGGCAGGCTATTAAAAAACGTCATGAGCGAAAGACTGAGTAGGCAAATTCGACTGAAAGAACGCCATTCGTTGCAAAAGTATGCACAATTCGTTCAGTTCGCCAGCAGCGGGCTGGCCATTCTAGCTTACTTTGTGCCTGCGCTCAGGCGTTGACCACCATCCGTGAATCAAACTCGTCCACGTCTGCGATGATCAACAGATCGACGAGTCGATCGCTAACAGGCAAACGGGTGATCTGCTCAAAATGCAGGAACATCGGATTGGCATCCGTATCGACAACCGCGTACTCGCCTTCGGCGGTCAGGCGCAAATCGATCGAACAAAAACGCAGCCCCAGAGTGGCAGCGACACGTTTACAGATGCGGATCGCCTCGGCAGGCAAATCGATCACTTTGACGTGTTCGCTCTGCATCGAAGTGAAGTCGGGCTCGGTCTCAACTACACCGGCGAAAACTGACTCACCCACCACGTAGGCGCGAATCTCTTCACCGCGAATATTTTCCTGATACTCAACCGGCGTCAACGGCAGATCTGCTACACGACGCGCTATGTCGTCAATCTGACCGACACTCCAGTGGCAACTGTTCCATCCGGAGGGACGATACAGCAGCTCTTCGTTGGTTAGACTGAAGAAGGCCTGCACTCGACGAAAGTCGTTACTGACGATGGTCTCGGGCACCCGGATGCCCTGGGTGCGGATCATACGCAGTTGATGAATTCGGTAACGCGAGTTGATCAATGCGTCCAGGGGATTGACCCAGTAACATTCCATACCGCGAAACAGACTGCCCAGTGCCGCTTCGGTTTCGCGAATTTCTACTTCATCCTGCGCGCCACCCAGGGGCTTGCCATTCGGCAAAACGTCATCCCAGTTGCGACAGTAAATCGAATTGACGGTGGACAGATCGACGGCTGCCTGGCCATCGCGATAGCGTACGGTGCCGCTCATCGGCAGCGCACCGTCGAAAGTAATGGTCATGTCTCGGGGATACAGGCGCGGATCGAAGTACGCTACGCGATTACCGCGGGCGACAACTTTGTTGTATATCGCCGCGGCGTGCTGATCTTCAGCTGTACCCAAAACCAGTATCATCGTAGACAGACCTATTACCCGTATTCTATATGGGCGGTATCACGATCTGTACCACGTGGCGACGATGACGGGAGCTGCTTTATCGGCAAACAACAGCTTGTCGAATCCTGTCACACTCCAACCTCTAAAACGCATGTGCTGCTGGCTTTTCAGCGATCACCTACCACACTGGGTCGTGCGGTAAACGGTACTGCATATCGCTGGATGTTCCCTTTATCGCAGACAAAAAAAAGCCGAACTGAATTCAGTTCGGCGCCATTTTATCGCCAGGGTCAGCGGTGTGGGACCAGCGCCGCCGATCGCAATTCTCGATTCGGCGGCCGTTAGGAAAACCGATCAACGCGCGCGCTTATTCGGTATATGCAGGGCCCGACCATGCGAACCAAGTGCTGCCTCGTGAATGGCCTCGGCAAGGGTTGGGTGGGCAAACACGGTACGCGCAATGTCTTCGCTGGTTCCTTCAAACTCGATTGCCATCACACCATGGCCAATGAGTTCAGAACTGTGCGGTCCGAGAATATGCATACCGAGCAATCGGTCTGACTGCGCATCGGCCAACAATTTGACCATGCCGTCCGTATCTTGCATCGCGCGCGCGCGGCCACTGGCCGAGAACGGAAACACACCGCTGCGATAGTCGACACCCTCTTCCTTTAACTGCTCTTCGGTCTTGCCGACCCAGGAAATTTCAGGGTGGGTGTAGACCACCGACGGGATCGCCTCGTAATTCACGTGACAATGCGCACCACTGATTCGCTCGGCTACCGCGACACCTTCTTCTGATCCCTTGTGCGCCAACATGGGTCCACGCACCAGATCGCCAATCGCATAGACGCCCGGCAGGTTGGTCTCACAGGCGCCATTGACGTGCACCAGACCGCGTTCGTCGATCAATAGCCCGGCCTCGGGCAAGGTCAGCTGATCGATATTGGGGCGTCTGCCCACCGCGACAATCACACGATCGACCACCAGGGTCTGTTCGCCGTTCTTGTCGGTGTATTCAATGCTCACTTTTCCATCGGCGATGTTCGAGGCCGTTACACGGGCGCCCAGTCTGATTTCCAGGCCTTGTTTGGCAAAGATCCGTTGCGACGCCTTGGCCACCTGTTGATCAACCATGGGCAGAAACGATTCCTGAGCCTCCAGCACGACGACCTCAGATCCAAGCCGACGCCAGACACTGCCAAGTTCAAGACCAATCACGCCAGCCCCGATCACACACAGTGTTTCGGGCGCACTCTTCCAGTCGAGCGCGCCGGAGGAGTCGACGATTCTGTCTTCAGAAAGCGGCACGGCAGGTATCTCTATCGACTTTGAGCCAGTAGCGAGAATGATATGTTCGGCCGACACCATAGTCTGCGAGCCATCGACGCCATCCACCCGAATCTGCCGCTCGGCCAACAGCGACCCCGTGCCCTTGATCCAGCTCACACCATTGGCCTTGAACAGGTGTTCGATACCACCAGTGAGGTTTTGGACAATGTCATCTTTACAGGCAATCATGCGAGGGATATCCGCCGATACACCACTGACCTTGATGCCATGCCCGTCGAAAGAATGATTGGCATCAGCGAAGAGCTGGCTGCTTTCCAGCAGTGCCTTGGATGGAATGCAGCCAACATTCAGGCAGGTTCCGCCAAGCGCCGGCGAGCCCTGCTTGTTAATCCATTTTTCAACGCAGGCGGTTTTCATCCCCAGCTGTGCACTTCTGATCGCCGCCACATAGCCTGCGGGACCTCCACCTACCACGATTACATCAAATTGTTCCGCCATGTTGATCCTCAAAGAGCAAGACACCTGAATTGCCCGCGCGGGCGGGGCGTATCAGGTAGTAGATTTGTCAGGGTCGGCGCCAACCACCGTCGCAAGTAAGGCTTCGACGACGCCCAAATACGGACACTTGCCTGACAGCACCACCGCACCTTCCCCGGGGACTGTCAGGATATTGGATGTCTGAAGGCTGGCTGCGCGCACGCGCAACCGCCTTTGCCAGAAACGACTGAACCGGCTAGATATCGAGCAGGATCTTCGCTGGCTCTTCGACCAGTTCCTTAATCGTCTTGAGGAACGTCACCGCGCCCTGGCCGTCAACGATGCGGTGATCATAAGACAACGCGACGTACATCATGGGTCGAATCACCACCTGCCCGTTCTCGGCCACAGGTCGATCCTGAATCGAGTGCATGCCCAAAATGGCGCTCTGCGGTGGATTCAGTATCGGTGTCGACATCAACGAGCCGAACACACCGCCGTTGGTGATGGTGAAGGTACCGCCGGTTAAATCCTCGATCCCCAGTTTGCCTTCTTTTGCCTTGCCGGCATAGTCGCCAATCTGCTGTTCGATGTCCGCCAGTGACATGTGCTCTGCATCGCGCAACACCGGCACCACCAGCCCACGGCTGGAAGAAACTGCGATGCCAACATCGCAAAAGCCGTGATAGACGATGTCATCGCCGTCGATCGAGGCGTTGATGTCTGGAAATCTTTTCAGGGCTTCTGTGGCCGCCTTGACGAAGACCGACATAAAGCCAAGTCTCACACCATGGGCTTTTTCGAACTGATCCTTGTAGGTACTGCGCAAATCTTTGATCGGTTGCATATTGACTTCATTGAAGGTCGTCAACATCGCGGTCGATTGCGACGCCTCGAGCAATCGCTCGGCGATACGCGCTCGAAGGCGCGTCATTGGCACGCGACGTTCGGTGCGATCACCGTCGACAACCGCTGAAGACTCGTTTGCTGCAACAGCCGCAGGTGCCGCCGTTGCAGGTGCCGCTGCCGCTGCCGCGGGCGCCACTGCTGCTGCCGGTACCGCGGTGGCAGGCGCAGCACCTGACCCCGCGATATGTTCTTCCACGTCTGATTTCAGAATCCGCCCATCGCGTCCACTGCCCTGAATCTGGCTCGCCTGCAGCCCGTGTTCGGCCATCAGGTTGCGCACTGACGGACTGGTGGCACCGCCGCCGGCAGCCGAGTCACTGCCGGCAGAGGTCGGGGCCGCGCCGACAGTAACGGTGCCGAGCAGTGCACCGGCAACCACGGTATCGCCAGTGGCGGCTTGAATATCCGCCAGCACACCCGCGCCGGGCGAGGGCACTTCCAACACCACTTTATCTGTTTCAAGTTCAACCAGGACTTCATCTCGTGCGATTAAATCCCCCGGTGCTTTGCGCCAGTCCAGCACAGTTGCATCGGCCACTGATTCGGGCAAAACAGGCACGACAATCTGCATCAACTCGTCGTTGTTGGCAGCCGGTGGCGACGCACTGGCGGCTGGCGCAAACGCGCCCGCTGCGGCGTTGCCTTCAGTCAACGTTCCCAGTGTTTCCTGTGCGACCACAGTGGCTCCCTCCTCTGCAACGATCGTCGCCAATACGCCATCGACTGGCGCAGGCACTTCGAGTACGACTTTGTCAGTCTCCACCTCGACCAGCACCTCATCCCGACGAACGCTGTCTCCGGGTTGCTTCTGCCAGGCGAGAATCGTGGCATCCGCGACGGACTCCGGTAGCGCGGGCACCTTGATTTCTATACTCATTTTGTCGCTGAATCCTGTGTTTTACCGACGGTTGGAATCTTTCCGGCGAGTGCGGCAAAAAGCCGCACGTCGACCTATTTCTGGCTGTTGGCCTGTAATGCCAGTGCCTCGAGTACCAGCTGTGTCTGTTCCTGAATGTGCAGCGACGCATAGCCCACTGCAGGGGATGCGGACGGTGGACGCCCGCAAAACTCCAGTTCCTGTCCATCCTTAAGGACGCGCTCGATGCGATGCCTGGTAGCGCGCCACGCGCCCTGATTGCGCGGCTCCTCCTGACACCAGACGATCTGCCTGGCGTTCGGGTAAGTTGCCATCGCCGCATGCATTTCGGTGTAGGGAAACGGGTAGAGCTGTTCCACGCGAATGATCGCGATGTTCTGGTTATCCATCTCACGACGCTTTTCGAGCAGGTCGTAGTAGACCTTGCCCGAGCAGAAGACCAACCGCTCCACCGCGGCCGAATCAATTGCATCAATCTCGCCAAGCACTGGCTGGAACTGTCCATCGGCAAGATCCTCGAGCGTCGAGACGGCCAACCGGTGGCGCAAGAGGCTTTTGGGAGTCATGACGATCAGCGGGCGTCGCAATGGTCGAACCACCTGGCGCCGAATCATGTGGTAACACTGCGCGGGCGTACTGGGCACCAGCACCTGCATGTTGTCCTCGGCACAAAGCTGCAGAAATCGCTCGAGCCTGGCTGATGAGTGTTCCGGCCCCTGGCCCTCGTAGCCGTGCGGCAGAAACAACGCCATGCCACACAATCGGCCCCACTTGGTCTCACCAGAGCTGATGAACTGATCGATGACGACCTGCGCACCATTGGCAAAATCGCCGAACTGCGCCTCCCAGATCACCAGCGACTCCGGATCAGCAGTGGCATAGCCATACTCGAATGCCAGCACCGCCTCTTCGGACAACACAGAGTCAATCACCAGAAAGTTAGGCTGATCGGGGAATACGTTGCGCAGCGGAACATAAGCGGACGCGTCATTCTGGTTGTGCAGAACCGCGTGGCGATGGAAAAACGTACCGCGGCCGCAATCCTGGCCGGATATCCGCACCGGGTGGCCATCATGCAGCACGGTCGCGTAGGCGAGATTCTCGGCGTAACCCCAATCCAGCGGCAGTGCGCCGGCGGTCATCTTGCGCCGATCTTCGACAATCTTCTTGACCCGCGAGTGCAGTACCAGACCATCTGGCAGAGTAGTGAGCGATGTCGCAAGCTTCTGCAGCGTCTCGATCGGCAGACGGGTATCGTGCTCGGTGCGCCAGTCTGCGCGCAGGTAGTCAGCCCAGTGCGCGGTATGAGTCTCGACGTAATCCGGATCTTCCTCCACCTCTGGCGCGACGGTCACACCGGCATCGAGATCGGCGCGATAGCCGTCGATCAGTTGCTGTGGATAATCGGCGTCTATGTGGTTGTCGGCGATCAGCCGATCCGCGTAGATCTGACGCGTAGTCGGCAGAGATTTGATCGTCTTGTACATCATTGGCTGCGTCGCCGAAGGCTCGTCGGCCTCGTTGTGGCCGTGTCTGCGATAACACACCAGATCGATGACGACATCCTTGTGGAACTGATTGCGAAAATCCAGCGCCAGTTCGCTGACAAACATTACCGCCTCCGGATCATCACCGTTGACGTGAAAAATCGGCGCACTGATCATCTTGGCTACATCAGAGGCATAGAGGGTTGAACGCGCATCCTTCGTGTTGCTGGTGGTGAATCCGATCTGGTTGTTGACGATCAGATGGACCGTGCCCTTGGTCGAGAAGCCACGCGAATCGGCCATGTTGAAGGTCTCCATCACCACCCCCTGACCTGCGAACGCAGCGTCGCCGTGGATGTTGACCGGAATGACCGTGTCACCTTTTGCATCGCCATAGCGATCCTGCCGGGAACGTACAGAGCCTTCTACCACCGGAGAGACAATCTCAAGATGCGACGGATTGAACGCGAGCGCCAAATGGATATAGCCATCCGCGGTCTTCATATCGGATGAAAACCCCTGGTGGTATTTGACGTCGCCGGACGAGAGGTGATCGTGAGTCTTGCCTTCAAACTCAGAGAACAGCTCGCCGGGGTTCTTGCCAAGTATATTGACCAACACATTTAAGCGGCCGCGGTGAGCCATGCCGACCACAAGCTCGCGGCAGGCTGTTTGCGAGACCCGCTGCAACAGGGTGCTCATGATGACGATCAGGCTCTCGCCTCCCTCCAGCGAGAAACGCTTCTGACCCACGTAGCGCGAGTGCAAATAGCGCTCGAGCCCCTCGGCGGCGGTCAGCCGCTGAAGCAGCCACTTGCGCGACTCGACACTCAGTGTGGGGCGAGATGCGTAGCTTTCGATGCGCTGTTGCAGCCATTGCTTCTGACCCGTGTGATCGATGTACATGTACTCGTAGCCGATCGTGCTGCAGTAGCATTTTTCCAGGTGCGCCAGAATGTCGCGCAGCGGTGCGGTACCGATACCATGCAGAGCGGCGGTCTGGAACGGGGTATCGAGATCGGCCTCTGACAGACCACACTCGTGCAGTGCTACCTCGCGCACTTTGAGCTTTTCCATGCGACCGAGCGGGTCGATATCTGCCATCTGATGACCACGCGCTCGATAGGCGTCGATCAGCTTGGTCACCTGGATTTGCTTGCGCTCGTGCTCGATCGACACGTCCGCGACCGAGGTCTGGCGACGGCGCCCGGAGTTGCGTGTGATGCCGTAGAAATGGCGTTTGATCTCCGAGTGCGGAATATCGCGCGCCTGGCCGTTCACGATCGGCAGCTGTTCGAAATAACTGCGCCACTTTGGCGAGACGGAATTGGGATCTCGGAGGAAGTCCTCATACTGCTGCTCTAGATAGACAATATTGCCGCCATCGAGCATCGATGTGCTCTGCAACGCTTTCATGTCGGCCATAGGTTTTTCCGCGTTAGCCATCTATTTGTTGTGATTCGCCAAAGGCCAAGAGTTGTGCTGGTTCACAAAAGCATAGAACACACCAACTGGATAAAAGTTCGCGAGATCGGGCATTTGTCTGCACTTTGCCAGCCGGAGTCTGGCCAGCGTGTTCTGGATAAGGGCCGAGATGCGCAAGGCAGGGGGCCAGAGCCGTGCCTAATCGGCTGGCTTGGTTTGCTCATAGCGATCGCGCTGTTCAGCGCTCGCCTCGGTTTGATATTTCTGTTTCCACTCGCCGTAGGACATCCCGTAAACTATCTCGCGCGCCTGATCCAGGTCCATTGCCTGATCGCGCTCCTCGGCAGCCGCCTTGTACCACTTTGACATACAGTTGCGACAAAAGCCGGCGAGGTTCATGAGATCGATATTCTGAACGTCGGTTCGGGTGCGCAAGTGCTCAACCAGACGGCGAAACGCCGCCGCTTCCAACTCAGTCTGGAGATCCGGATTCGTTGACATGTCTGTCGATCGCAAAATACTTTAGAAAACACAATAGTATAGACTAAATTGTTCCTCTACCGAGTTGCCATTCTTTAGCCGTGCCAGCCGACGCTTTAGTGTTCCTATTGATCGCCGTGGCGCTATGGGCCTGGTGGTCTGCCGCTCGCAGCCGCGAGACGGCCACCGCTCTGGCCCGCAGCGCCTGTCGCCGATGCCAGGTGCAATTGCTCGATGAGACTGTCTCATTGCAGAAGTTGCGGCTCAAACGTGATAGCACCGGCCGTATGGGCATAGAACGGTGGTATCAATTTGAATTCAGTACCAACGGCACCGACCGGCGGGCAGGCATTGTCGGTGTGCGCGGGGCCACCCTGACAGACATGCACCTGGACCTGGACATTGACGAAGTCCGGCACTGACGCCACCGCGACCGACTGGCCGACCCCACAGAACAGATTCGCCTAGAACCCATGAGGATTTTCCAATGAGCCTTTGCCCCTGCGACTCCGGCGATCAGTTTTCGGACTGTTGCGCGCCCTATCTAAAAGGGCATCAGTCACCACCAACAGCCCTGGCACTGATTCGCGCTCGCTACACTGCTCATACCTTCGCCAACATCGATTACATTCAGGCGACCCACCATCCCGACTACCGCGATGACATCGACGTCGCCGGCACCCGCGACTGGGCCGAAAATTCCGAGTGGCTGGGGCTGGAGATAAAATCAACTGAACGCGGTGGCGAAAACGACAACAGCGGGACGGTTGAATTCATCGCTCGCTTCAATGACGCGCGCGGCAGAACCGTCAATCACCACGAATTGAGTTTGTTCGAAAAGCAGGATGGAGAATGGTATTTCGTCGACGCACAGACGCCGAAGGTCGAGCAGGTGCGTCGCGACAGTCCAAAGACAGGACGCAACGACCCCTGCCCGTGCGGCAGTGGCAAGAAATACAAAAAATGTTGTGCCCTGGCCGCCTAGCTGCCAGCAAGAAATTCCAGCACCGCGGCGTTGAACCGATCATTGCTGTCGCCTGCCACCATGTGCGCGGCGTCCTTCACGTCGACGTAACGGGCGTGAGGAACCAGGCTGAGAAATTCATTTGCCGTATCGTCGCTGACAATCTCACTCATTTTACCGTGCACCAGCAGCGTCGGCAGCACCAGGCGGCGGGCGGCGGCTTTCATCCGCTCGGCCGCCTGTAGATCCAGCTCGCTCACGTGATCGAGCAGCGCCGGATCCCAGTGCCAGAAATAACGCCCGTCACGCAAACGCAGATTTTTCCGTAATCCGTCCTGTGCCCGTCCGGCCTGACGCTGCGGTTGATACTCAGCCACAGCCAGGGTGGCGGCCTCTATGGAGTCGAAGCCGTCTGCATGCGCCCGCATGAAGGCGATAATCCGCTCCACTCCGCTGCGATCGATGCTCGGCGTAATATCGACGAGTATCAATGCGCTAAAGAGCGCATCTGGTGATTCGCCCTGCGCCAACAACCCGGTAATACCGCCCAACGATGCACCGACCAGCGCTGGCCGATCGGCAAGTTCGCCGATGACATGGCGCAGGTCGCCAATCAGTGTATCGATTGAATAGTCGCCATCGGGCGCCCAGTCGCTGTCACCATGTCCGCGGGCATCAAGCGAAATTGCATGACGGCCCGAATTGGCGAGTGCCTGTGCAGCGCGTCTCCACGAATGGCGTGTCTGCCCTGCACCGTGCAGCAGCAGCACCGGCGGTGCGCGCTGATCACCAAAGCTGGTTGCAGCGATACGGACATCACCGCGCTTAAAGAAAAACTCACGCGAAGTCAATGGAGCCACGACGCAGGCAGAGACAATTGGTACCCCGCCATCGGCTCACAGTCCCTGCTGTACCACCGTAATACCGTTGGCAGGAGATCCCTGGATGTCCGAATTGCGCACTGGAAAACTGCCGTGTTTGCGATCGCTGAAAAAATGCCGAAGGGTGTCGGTGACGATCGGAAAGGCCAGTTCGTCCCACGGAATGTCTGCCTCATTGCACAGTTGTACCTCAAGCGTCTCGTCACCAGCGGCGCAGTATCCGTTCGCGAGTGTCGCGCGAAACATCACATACACCTGATTAATGCGCGCCAGACTGTAGAGACCATAGAGCTGCATGTCTTCACACACAGCATGCGCCTCTTCGAGACTTTCGCGAGCGGCACCCTCAGCCAGTGTCTCACCGTTTTCAAGAAACCCGGCGGGCAGTGTCCAGAAATTCCGGCGTGGCTCGATGCCGCGACGACACAACAGAACCCGGCCCTGCCACTCGAGCAGGCAGCCAACGACGTTGCGGGGGTTCTCGTAGTGTATGTGCTGACACCCGGAGCAGACTGCTCTCGGGCGGTTGTCGCCATCAGGTATCTGATCGGTGGTCTCGCAGCCACACTTGACACAAAATGGCATAAATCCCCTCGCGGTCGGCACGAGTGTGTGTGACTGGCGCGGTGCCAGGGAACACCAGAATCACTAGCTCAATGTGAATTATATCGTAGCCCGATGCGGCGTGTACACGACGCCCGAGACAGAGCGTCGCGCCACACCCTAATCGTGGCGACTACATGCCACCGTCGTCCTCTTCGACCTTGCTAACCTCCGCGGCCTGCCAGCCCTTTTCACTCTTGGTCTGGATATACTCGACCTGCTGTCCCTCAGAAAGCGTCTTGTATCCTTCACCTTGAATCGAGCGATAGTGAACGAACACATCTTCGCCCTCAGCGTTTACTATGAACCCATACCCCTTGGCATTATCAAACCACTTCACTGTACCCAGTGACTTATCCATTATGTCAACCCTCAATAACACCGCTTTATGTGTTGGTAGTAAAAAAGTTGCGGCTTGGGCCAAGTGTACAAATCTGTCGACAGAAGGTACAGCCCTTTGCGGGATGTTGACCAGGTAAATCTGTAGAAGGTTAAACCGCGGCGATGCATTGGCCATCACCTCACCAGGGTATAGACGCGCTTCGAGAATTCAGGCAGACACACGACAACTGCGAAGGCAGAAACAGAAAAACAGCTGTAAATTGAAACACTAACCCGGCTGTAGATGGCGAGTTTCAATTTCCTCTCAAGCGACTGAATCCAGATATCTATTGATCTCCACTGCTGCTGTCAACGGAAAAGTGCTCGACAAAGAATGACCGGTTCATTTGGATGATGTCGCATCCTGCAATGTTTGCAACGTATATCAGGCCCTTTTTTCAATCGTCGCCTTGCTGGCGATCTCGTAGACGTCCGCCGATAAACCGTCGGTTGCCAACACCTGATGCAAGGCTTCGCACATCATCCCCTGTCGGACGGAATCAAAGCGTCGCCAGTGCGTCAGCGGAACGCAAAATCGAGCGGCCACCTGGGGATTTATCGCATCCATTTCTATCACCCGTGAACTTAGAAACTTATAACCTCTACCGTCAAGACAATGAAACGCTCGCGGGTTTCCAACCGCGAACGCCCCAATCAACGAACGCGCTCGGTTCGGATTAGACAGATCGAAATCAGGGTGTTGAAGCAGTTTTTCAACGCGATCCAGGACATGGTGATTGCGCGCTCTGGCTTGCATAGAAAACCATTTGTCAACGACCAGTCGTTCTGTATTCCAATCCTGGTAGAACGCTTCGACCACCTCATCGGCCATCGACAGATTGGAATCGAGCAACGTCGTCACAGCCGCGACGCGATCCGTCATGTTATTTGCAGACTGAAATTGCTCACGCGCCACTTCACACCAAGCCGTGTCGAAACACGCCAGATAACGCAAAGCCGAGTTCTTCAGCGCGCGGCGCCCAATCGCATCGCCGTCTATTGAAAAGGCCTCCGTGGTGTTACGCGTCGCGTATATGGCCTCAAACTGATCACGCAATCGGTGGGCGAGCGCATCCATAAACCAATCGCTGGCTGCCCCTATTGCATCGACGTCAATGTGAGCATGCCCGGCGGCGATCGTCTCCATATCGGGCAGCTTTAAAGACAGTGCTCTAATCGAGTCGTCGAGACGCTCATCACCCATGAGACTTTCAAGCCCTATCGCGATCTGCTCATCCAGTTCAATTGCATCGGCGCACGTCAACGCCGACATTGCTCGCTCGATCTGCGCACAA
>CAZYDV010000007.1:0-45638 GCA_964646405.1 uncultured Granulosicoccaceae bacterium
GTCGAAATTATTGTGGGGCAGGCTGCCACAGAAAGTGATGGAGCCTGTGGCGAAAACCTTGCCGCCACCCGGTACGTCAAAATAGACCATGTCGGCGCGCAGTAAATCATCGATCGGCTCGCCGGACCATGTCGTGATGTGCGTCAGTTGCTCTTCGGGCACGAGTACGAAAGAGTCGCTTGCCGTCTCTGAACTTGCCAGTATCACGACCGATTCTGGCGTGCCCAGACGAGTATCGGCGCGATCGAGTTCAAAGCCGGCCGCGCCGCCACCGCTGAGTCCGAAGTCCCCTATGACTTCCTCGTCGACGCCGTCGAAAATCCATTGGTGGGCATCGCTATAGCTTTCTGCACTGCGGCGGTACCAGGTCCCTTCGAATTGCCCCTGAGCTGAAAATCCGATACCGGCCAGTTGTTGTGGGGGACGGCCATTGCGTCGCCACAATCCGCCGTATTGACCGTCGAACGCGTGATAATACTCACCAGGTTCTGCAGCCCAGGCGCGAATGCCGCCTTCGGCACGGCGAATTTCAATCGCACCGGCTTGCTCCTGATGCAGTGCCACGCGCCAGTAGAATCCATTGCCACCGAGGTAGATAAAATTGCCGCCAGTATCCCGATACTGTTGTAGTGCATCGAGACTTTCAGGCGTATGGTATTCGGGGTGACTGCCAGTGGTGACTGCCTGATAATCGCGCAGGCAAGCCGCGCCTTTTGCGTGTAGTTCGTCGTCGGTGACAATATTGTAGTCGATGCCTTTTGCATGCAGCCACGCAATCAGGTGTGTGTCTGCCTGCAGGTGGCGCAGGCCGGAGCCGGGTCCGTAGCCGAACGTCAGATATCCGGATTTTAGATTGAACAGCGGTCTGCAATGAGACGCGTGGCAAATACCGGAACCATCCGAATGAAAGTTATAGGTAGAGAGCCCGTACTCGCGATACTCTGCCGGATTCCACGGATACGCATTCCAGCGGGCAAAGCGCTCTTTCCATTCGGGGATAAAATCCGGTCGGGCGTGGTTGCCGTAAACCGCGTAAGTATAAGTTGAGATCAGTACAGCCAGACGGGCGGTGGTTTTGCCCGCTGGGGGACACACGAAAAACGTTATCGAATCCTCGTACTCCGCCTGTGAAATTCGCGCTGCATATATTCCGGATGGCAAATCTTCGGGAATAGTGAAACTAAAATCAGTTTGCCAGTCGAAATCGATGATGTCATCGTCGTGAAAATGGATCGCGCCATATTGCTCGGGGGCATGGCGCCAGTTCATCTCGCTGCCATCCCAGTTACTGCCTGTCATGGCACGGGCCGGCATATTGTGAAGGCGCGCATGGAGCGAGTGGGGTCCGGTATCCATTGCGTTTAACGATTCTGTGCCCTGGCTGAAATCCCAACGTGCAAGTAGCTGGCTATCATCGGCCTGAACCGCACGATAGATGGCGGGCGCTTCAATTTTCCCGTTGTAGTGATGGTGTGCGATCGTGTTTTCGTCGAGCTCGGCCGCGATGGCCACGGAGGCGCGCACGGAGGTCGCTGAAAAATCATCGGCGGCTACAATGGCATGGATGTGTGGGTCGCGGTGGGCGCCGCTGCACGTATCGCAACTGACAGACAAGGTTTTTTGCGCGGCGTGCCAGCTCAATTCGATCCGATACCAGTGACGGATTTGCAGTCTGCGTTCTGACTTGATCGTCAGATTGTCAAACTGCCCGCAAAGCCTGCCATCGTCATCAATAAAGAGATGTTTGTTGTCCCACGAGACGATGGTTTGCCGTTGATCCTTTCGCAGGGTGGGCCAGATGTTGGCAGTGATCAGCCAATCCTGATCAGGGTCGATCGGGGCAAGTGAGTCGGTTGTCACGGCATACGAACCGGGGTAGAACGGCTGTTCACGCGATGGATAATCGCCTTCGAACGCGCTACTGACAGGTTCTTCCAGCAGACCGGGGCCTTCGGGGTTGGGATCGGCGCAAATGATCCTGACCAGCCGAGCGCGATAGGCGTCGCCGGACAGACTCGAGACTTTGAAGTTGACCGTATCACCGGCCCGACAGGATAGCCTGTCGCAATAGCCCAGGAGTGGAATGGGAGCTTGGGCGACGTGGCTCATGGTGGTCTCGCTATTAGATGCCGGTTGCGACCTCCAGTGTAACCGACTGCTCGCCCGAATTGAGAAGCGTGACTGCTATTGCGCTTTGCACATCAATTGTCTGTGGCGCGTCTGCTGATTAGTACCAGACAGACAACGGCAATGGATAGACACAACAGGACTTCCGGCACCGAAGACTCCACGAGAGCGAGGGTATGGTCGATGTTAGTCTCGGGCGCTCAGCGGGTTTGTGATCGGCTGCGCGTTTGTGAGTCATCCCGGCTGATGCAATTCAAGGCTTCCAGTACGCCTGTCATGGCGTAATGCCCAGAGTTGTGACCATAGTGATCCAGTGCCGCTATTGCCTGGGTTATACCACCGCGATCGTTACAGACAATCGCGCCAATCAGATCGTGTAGCAGTTGCACTGCCTCGCCATCGCAAGCGGCGCGAAGGTGGGCCGCGCTGATGCGACTGGTAAGACGGGTTAGCTCTGGCTGGATCGCCTTTGCGATAGTCGCGCCCGCTGGATGCGCCAGCGCGTGCAGGGTGACGAGATAACCACAAAGCAAATCGTCACCGGCGGGCGTCAGACCTTCACCGCAGCCGATCATCGCGCGCACAGAGTCGGGCAGGTAGTAGTCATTCGGGTGCGCGATCCAGCGGTTGAGGGCGACGCGTCCGTCGTTCAGTAACGCAAGTATTGAACTGTGCGAATCGCACTGATGAGACGGGTTCAACAGCGGGGCCGCGATCTGCAAAGCATTGCCTAGTTGATTTGAACTTAGATAAAAAGGCGCAGGCGCGGTCCAGATTCTCGCCGTGTTGTCTATAATGACTGTTTGCTCGGCTGCCATCAGGCAGTGGCCGTCGAAATGCCATTGCACGCCGGCTGCCGGCAGATGCGTACCGTCGATGCAAAGGTTGAGTGGCCCGGCTGGCATACTGCCCGTGCCAATGGCGACTAGCTCGCCTGTCGTGCTTTCAAGATAAGCGGTCGATTGGAATCGGGTCAGTACCTGACCCTGGCCCGTTTTCAGGATGCGCAATGCACGTGCGCCGCAATGTTGTGCGGCGACCGAACGTGTTGCCATTGCGGCAGGTCAGCTAATTTGCAATTGTGCGATTTCGGCGGCCAGTTGAGCGGCATCGGCGTTGCAGGCGCACACGATGACTTGAGCGTCCTGCAGGGTACTTATTTGTTGCTGCAATGGTTGCGGATCGTTGGCAGTGCCGCAAACGGATGCGATCACCAATGGCCGTTCAGCGGGTGAATCGGCCAGTGCGTCGGCTACGACTTGTGCTGGATCCGCGTGTGCGCCATAACCCAGTACCAGATCGATCAGCACGACCGCGATATCGTCGCGTGCCATTGCGTGTTGCAGTAGCGGTGTGCGAACGGCTGGTTCGATCATCGGGTGTGGTTTGCCAAGGGTGTACTCATCTGCACCGAGATCCGTCAGCTCATGTGCGGCATTGGCGATGGCGGCCGGGGCTGTGGCATTGGATTTCACGGACAATCCGGCCTGTTGCAACACAATTTGCGCCTCGGTGCACAGTGTGCCTCCGGTATACAGGCCGCAGATATTCCTGCGCGAAGCGCTCAGAGGCGAGGCGAGCGCCGTGGCAGACGGGGTCTCGTTGCCAGGCAGTGAGGTTTGTGCGGCTGTTTCTGCGGCGGTCTTCAACGAGCCTGCGTATTGCACGCCAGTCGGCAGTGAAGCGGCGTCGTAGTCAAATACACAGGCGATGGCCGGGGTGCCGCAGCCGGCGAGTTTTTCGAATACCCGGTCGGCCGTTGCAGTGCCCGGCGGTTTTGAAATCAACACGATTTGTTCTACCAGCGGATCGGCGGCCAGCAAATCGATGGCACTGAGGGTTGAGATGGCACCGACATCATCACTCAAGTCGCGACCGCCCACGCCGATCGCGTGGCGGATGCCGCCGCCCATTCTGGACAACAGCACAGAGAATTCCTGCAAGCCAGTACCGGAGGCGGCAATCACACCGGTGTTGCCTTGCGGCACCGCGTTGGCGAAAGCCAGTGCGCGGCCACTGATGATCGCTGTGCCGCAGTCCGGACCCATCACCAGCAGACCGTCGCGTTCCGCCTGCTGCTTTAGTGCCAGCTCGTCTTCCAGACTGACGTTGTCGCTGAAGATCATCACGTTCAGGCCCTCGCGCAGTGCGGCTTTTGCCTCGCGCGTGGCGTAGCTGCCGGGGGTAGAAATCAGCGCCAGATTAGCGTCTGGCAGTTGCGTACAGGCACTGGCGAGTGTTGGGGGCTGAATGCTGTTGCCGGTGCTTTTAAGCGTGCCGCCCTCCAGTGACTTTTTAGCTTTAGCGATGGCTCGATTGGCATCGCCGTCACTGTCTGCGCGCAGAGCGATGACCAGATCGTTGGCGCCGGCACGCTCGCCCTGCTCGTTCAGCAGACCGGCGTCTGCCATGATTTGTTTGTTCGACGGTGTACCGATCATCAACACCGCATCGTCAACGCCCTCGGCGGCGGCAATGTCGGCGGACATTCGCATCAATGCGACAGAATCGAGATAGAAACCCTTGCGCACCTCGTTGACGATGACGCTCATGATGGTTGCTCCGCGAGTGCAACACAGGCTTGCTCGAAACATGACAACGGCGCATTCACCACGCCGGCACCGACCTGACCGATGCCGGGTTCGCGATGGGCGATGCCGGTGTTAATAGTGGGTGTGATACCCGTGTTGACGACACGGCGCACGTCGATGCCGGTCGGTACGCCGGCAAACTCCATTGCCGGTATGGTCCACTCAGGATTGCGTCCGACGGTGATTTCGATCATGCGGTTGGTATAGGCGATCGCATCGGCCGCGCTGCCGGCGCCGACGAAACCGGCCACTGCCGGTGACGCGGCCATGGCGAATCCGCCCAGACCTATGGTCTCGACAATGGTCGAATCGCCCATATCAGGATTGGCATCTTTTTCTGTGAAGCCCGGAAAATACAACCCCTGCGGCATTTCGACATCGGCGACGAACCAGCGATCGCCACAGCCGCTGACGCGGATGCCAAATTGCGTACCGTTGCGCGCCATCGCCGTGACGACTGAACTGCCGTCGATATCGCGCACCGGGTCCATGATCGCCTTGCCCATGACCATGGCGATGTTGAGGAAAAACTGATCGTTGCCGGCCATAAAGGTCAGCACTTCGGAGGCGGTGTCGCCGTCGGTGACGCGGGCGATGGCCGGCGCCAGCTCGCGCAGAATCAGGCTGGTACAGGCAACGTTGCGTTGATGCATTTCATCGCCCATGGAAAGTCCGCGGGCGATAATGTTTTTCAGCCCGACGCCGTCGGCCGCCAAAAGAGCGTCTGCCATCAGTGGACCGAGTGTGCTTTCGAGCCAGCGCAGACGATCGAGCACTGAGTCGTCGTTGCCGCCAAATCGCATGACTTTGCCCAGCCCCTCGTTGATCGCGCAATAGGCGCGATTGCCAAAGGCGCGGTTCTCGACCACCATCAGCGGCATCGATTGAGTCGTCAGGCCGGTCATCGGACCGACGGTGGCATAGTGATGATTGGGTTCGAATTCGATTTTGCCGCTGGCGGCCAGTCGCTCTGCCGCGATGAGATCTTTGGCCCAGCCCTCGAGTACGATGGCACCGCAAATTGCACCCTGCATCGGACCGCACATGTCCGGCCACTCAACTGGCGGGCCGGCATGCAGGATTTTGTGATCGCCGAGTGATTCGATCAGTTCACCGGCTGGTCGTACATCAACGAGTACCGGATCGGCGGCGAGCATTTTCTCCAGTGCCTTTTCATTCGCACGATCCACGGCACTTGCCAGGTCTCCATTGGTGAGCCGGTCGGCCGCGTCGAGCACGGTCGGGTCGGCTGTTGCCGGTGGGCGCCAGTCGACGGCCACGGCTGTAGCGCCCTGGGATTTGAGATCATCGACAAATCCTTTCAACCCCACGCCAACGACTGTGGGACCATTATTTAGAAGATCACGTGCGGACATGCGGCTATTGCTCAGACGGACTGCATTGAGGGTTCGGCGTAGAGGGTTTGCTGCGGATCGCTGTAGACGGCCAGCGCCGCATCGACACCGGCGCCGGCACGAGCGTTGTGGCCGTGTCGGCGCAGGCAGGTTTCCAGCGCGGCCAGACAGCTGACGACGTTATCCTTGCGACAACCATAACCCATGGTGCCAACGCGCCAGATCTTGCCGTGCAGGGGGCCAAATGAGGTGCCGATCTCGATGGCGAAATGATCGAGCATCTCACCGCGCACTGCGTCGCCGACCACGTTTTGTGGGATGTAGACGCCGGTGACGTTGGGCATTTTGTTGGACTGATCGCCAAACAGTTGCAAGTCCATAGCGGTGAGGCCGGCGCACAGAGCGTCGCTGGTCTGGCGATGGCGCGCGAAGCGTGTCTGCCAACCTTCTTGCAGACAGATGCGAGCACACTCACGCGCCGCATAGAGCATGGAGGTGGCCTCGGTGTGGTGGTTTAGTCGAGCCTCGCTCCAGTAATCCATGATCATCGATAAATCGAAGTAGTTGGACTGAATAATCTCACCGTCGCTCGCCTGGTAGTCGTCGGGGCGAATGCCTTGTTCGACGTGCTTGCGCGCCTGGACTAGCTCGGCGAAGCGATCGTTGAAGGTCACCGGCGCGATACCCGGCGGACCGGACAGACACTTTTGCAGACCGGCCGACACGGCGTCCAGTTGCCAGTCATCGGTATCCAGCGGCATGCCGGTGATCGATGCGGTGGCATCCACACAGCACAACACGCCATGTGTGCGACAGATCCTGCCGACTTCCTGTAGCGGTTGCGCCATGGTGGTGGAGGTGTCGCCTTGAACACAGGCCAGTACTTTGGGCCGGTGTTTAACGATCGCCTCTTCAATTTGCTGCGGATCGAAAACGGTGCCCCATTCGGTTTCTATGGTGACGACTTCAGCGCGGCAGCGACCGGCGATTTCGGTCAGCAGGTGGCCGAATCGTCCAAAAACGGGCACGAGTACCTTATCGCCAGGCTCGAGGATCGAGACCATCACCGCTTCGATGCCGGCACGCGCGGTGCCGTCGATCATCAGCGTCCAGTGATTGCTGGTCTGAAAGATCGAACGATACAGTGACATGACCTCATTCATGTACTCGGTGAACCGTGGGTCGAACTGACCGAGCATCGGCATCGACATCGCGTTCAGCACGCGCGGGTCGACATCGACGGGTCCTGGTCCCATCAGCCTTCTCAGCGGGGGATTCAGGTCTTCGTAGAGCATTTGCATTTGCAGATTCCGACTCTCGGTTCAACCCGGCCATGATAAAGCAAGCCGGGTCGCGATTGGGTGTATGGATGAAACGCTGTGTATAGCGCAACTGTGACGCAGACAGCGAAACGAGATCAGGCGGTCAGCTGGGTGCCCGCTTCACCGTTCATTGCCGCCAGTGCGTCGTCGAGGTGGGCGATCACAGCGCGCTTGCCACCGCCCTGAATAAATCGGATCGCCGCGGCAACCTTGGGCCCCATGCTGCCGGCGGAGAATTCACCTGCGCTCTCCCAATGCTGCAATTCGGTCAGCCCGATGTGGTCGAGGCGGCGCTGTTCGGGTGTGCCGAATTTGACGTATACCCCATCGACCGCGGTCAGGATCATCAGTGTTTCAATGCCCATTACGTTGGCCATATGCGCGGAGCTTAAGTCTTTGTCGATCACCGCTTCTACGCCTTCGCGGGTGCCGTCGGGGTGACGAATCACCGGTATTCCACCGCCGCCGCCGGCGATCACCACCGCACCGCTGTTGGCGATGGTATCGATCAGCGAAATATCGACGATGTGGCGCGGTTCTGGAGACGGCACCACATAGCGCCAGCCGCGACCGGCGTCTTCGCGCATGGTCCAGCCAAGCTTGTCTTCGATATCGCGCGCATCGGCCTCGTTTTCGTAGAAAAAACCGACCGGTTTGGTGGGATTGTCGAAGGCGGGATCGTCTTTGTCCACCTCGACCTGGGTCAGCAGGCAAACCACGTGGCGATCATTATTGTGCTGACGCAGTATGTTTTCCAGACTCTGCATCAGCAGGTAGGCGATACCGCCCTGGCTGTGGGCCACGCAAACGTCCATGCTCATCGGCGGTATGGTGTCGCGCGACAAAGCCTGGCGCATCAGAATCTTGCCCACCACGGGCCCGTTGCCGTGGGTGATGACCAGTTGATTGCCTTGCAGCATGACCGGTAAAAGCGCTTTGGCGGTCTTTTTTGCAAATTCGATCTGCTGGGCGACCGTGCCAGGCCGTCTGGTCGGGTGAATCGCATTGCCACCCACCGCGATCAGCAAGCGTTCACCGTTCATACGGCAGTACTCTTTTTGGTGGGATCAAAATTGCGCAGGAAGGTTGTCAGTACCTGGGCGGCGGCATCGGCATCCTGCTCGGTGATTGACTCATCCGGGTGATGGCTGACGCCATCCCTGCAGCGCACAAACAGCATGGCGATGGGGGTGATCGCTGCGATCGCCATCGCATCGTGGCCAGCGCCGCTGGGCAGTTTGACCACCGGATAGCCGCAAGCGCGGATCGCCTCGTGCAGCGCGCTGCTGAGCCAGTCGTCGCAACTGACGCCATTGGCTGTGTGGTATCGCTCAGGTTCAATATCAATCCTGCGTTCAGCGGCGATCGCGGCCAAGGCGCTGTGCAGGCTCTGCTCTGCCTCGGCCAGCAGCTCGTCGCGCGGTGCGCGGATGTCGATCAGAAACTCAACATTGCCCGGGATCACATTGCCGGCGCCGGGCAGGGCTGTGATCTGGCCGACGGTGGCCACCGTATCCGGTAGTGCGATGGCGATTTTTTCGATCGCGAGAATGCACTCGGCTGCGGCACACAGGGCATCCTGGCGCATGCCCATCGGTACCGTGCCGGCGTGACCCGCCTTGCCAGTAACCGCCACCCGGTAACGGGCTGCACTGGCGATGGCGGTAACCAGACCGACGGGCAATTGTTGTTGTTCGAGTACCGGGCCTTGTTCAATGTGCAATTCGACAAAGCCGAGAAAGTCGCCCGGGTCTCTGCGCGCCTGGAGAAGCGCTGCCGGATCTTCGCCAAAATCGCGCAGTGCATCGGCGATGCTGATGCCCTCGGCGTCGGTCTCATTGAGTGTTGGCTCGGGCAGGGTGCCGGCGATGGCTCGGCTGCCCAGCAGGGTAGAGGGAAAGCGCACGCCCTCTTCATCGCTAAAGCCCACGATTTCGATCGGGAACGGCAGTCTTTCCTGGTTGGCGTGCAGCAGTTCGACACAGGCGATCGGCACCAGTACACCCAGCATGCCGTCGAACCGGCCGCCGTCGCGCACGGTGTCCAGGTGCGAACCCATCAGCAGTGCCGGTCCGTCGCTTTGACCCGGATAGCGCCCGATGATGTTGCCCATGGCGTCGGTTCTGACCTGCATGCCGGCCGCACTCATCCAGTTGCCCACCAGCGTGTTGGCGCGTTTGTGCTCGGCGGTAAACGAGCGACGTGTGAGGTTGTCGGGACATTCGGAGATCGCCGCCAGTGCATCGATGCCCTCCATGATCCGTCTGCCGACTGAGAAGCTGTTGCTCAAAGATTGCGCCTGTGTGATGGGCTTTCGACCATGATAGTACTGAATTGACCGCCTGCCAGGTCTGCGCGCGGTGTGAAGACTGTAGAACAGCATCTGCCTGTAAGGACAAGTGTTGGGTACTGTCGCGTGGCAGGCAGTATACTCGCGCCCACCCCGCACCCCGAAACCATCGCAACAACAAACGCGAGCAGCTGATGCGCATTCTGGTTATCAATCCCAATACGACGTCGAGTATGACGGAAAAAATTGCCGCTACTGCACGCGCGGTGGCGGCGCCCGATAGTGAGATCGTGGCGACGCAACCGACAATGGGTCCGGTCAGCATCGAGGGTTTTTACGACGAGGCGTTTGCGGTGCCCGGCCTTTTGGGGGAAATTCTCGCCGCCGATGCGCCGGATGCCGTAGTACTGGCCTGTTTTGACGACACTGGATTAGATGCGGCGCGTTGCGCGACCGATGTGCCAGTGGTCGGTATCGGCGAGGCGGCCTATCACTTTGCCAGTATGCTGGCGAACCGTTTTGGCGTGGTAACGACCTTGTCGCGCTCAGTGCCGGCACTCGAGCACAACCTAGCACGCTATGGGCTGGCTGCGCGTTGTGCCGGTGTGCGTGCCTCAGACGTACCCGTGCTCGATCTGGAAAGCGAAGGCTCCGATGCGCGAGAACGCATTGCCGCCGAAATCGAGCAATCCCTGACCATGGATCGCGCCGAGGCGATCGTGCTCGGCTGCGCTGGCATGACAGACCTTGCACGCGCCTTCGAGCAGCAATTTCAGGTGCCGGTGATCGACGGTGTTGCCAGTGCGGTCAAGATGGCCGAGGCGATGGTGTCACTGGGGCTGCGAACTTCACGTCGGGGCGGTTATGCATCGCCCGGTCAAAAGCGATACGACGGTATACTGCAACCGTTCGAGCCGCGCTGACGGCACTTGGCACACCAACCGGGAATGTCGCCTGACAAGGAAATGCGTCTGTAATGAGTACATATGATGAGCTGGCATCGCTGATTGCCATCAGAGCCGAAGATACGAAAGCCTTATGTACCGAGTTATACGAGGCGGCGATTTATTTGGGCGAGTGCGTCGCCCGCGAAGTGGGTGCACCCGACGATCCACTAGTGATAGAGAATCCCGAGCAGGAACCTGTCAGCGTTGATCGGGTAGAAATTCGCGAGCCTCTCTCCGGTAAAAATAAAGGCTACGATGAGTATGCGCTGCTCACTCCCGTGCTGTCGCTCAAGTGCACGCGCAAAGGGGTATTGCGATTCACGCTGGTACTGGCATTTCCAGCCGGTGATGC
The DNA here is from genome assembly GCA_964646405.1 of uncultured Granulosicoccaceae bacterium. Classification (GTDB taxonomy): domain Bacteria; phylum Pseudomonadota; class Gammaproteobacteria; order Granulosicoccales; family Granulosicoccaceae; genus CAKZSB01. The sequence goes on from CAZYDV010000007.1 coordinate 10,985, forward strand.
AGAGAATCCAAAAGTCAAACGCATTGCGATGGTGGTCGGTGCGATGTATGAGGCTGGCAGTATTCAGTTTGCGCTGCTGGATCGGGACAGTCTGAAAATTAAATCGCAATCGGCTGGTGCGCCCGTCATGGCGCAACGCATCGTGGAAAATTTCCTCGCCGACTTTCAGCGCGATATTAGACAGGGGCGTACGTCTGCATCTATTGGATTCGTCATCGATTAACTATTGTCATGGCCTATGGTTGCCGTCAGTCGATGGCCGGGCTATTCATGAAGGGATGCATAATGATCAATTCGATGAATGATCCGGTCCCTTACGCAACTGATGCGGTCCGTCAATGTCAATCATTTTGCAGGTGGGCTTGACCATCCGTAATTATCTGTAGTAGCTTTGCTATAAGACCAAAGCGAACGTCAACATCAGACACATGCTACGCGCGATCAATCAACTCACTCTCTCGACAGCCGCGGCTGGTGCCGGGTTGTTGCGTGATGCTGAAGGGTCGGCAAATGTGACTGGCGGTGTCGTCGCAGGCGTGGTGCTTGTCGTGGTGGTGGCCACACACCCAACGCCGTAGCGGTTGCTAGAAACCTAACTTCTAAAAACCCCTCGGCGAAAGTCGAGGGGTTTTTTTTTGCCGGTTTAGTTTGGCTGTTGTAAACGATTGGCAGGGTGTTGAAAAACGTCATGAGCGAAGGACTGAGTAGGAAAATTCGACCGAAAAAGCGCAGTTTATGGTTTATAAACGAGCATTTTGACGGAGAATTTAACGCCGTCAGGCCGAGCGCAATAGTTTTTCAATACCCTGTTAGATGACCCCCTGAGCTCTGCGAAGAAAATACAAAAATGAACGATACCGAAACACCCGTTGCACCCGTGACGCGCAGTGATGCCAGCGTTGGCTCAGTCGCCGACAGTGAATCCCGTTTGCGCTCGGCACGCGAGTTGTCCGGCGCGCAAGTGTTGATCGAGTTGCTCGAGCGGCAGGGTATCAGCCATATCGCGGGTGTACCCGGTGGAGCCAACCTGCCGATCTACGATGCCTTGAGTGCATCAAGTATTCGCCATGTGCTGGCGCGCCACGAGCAGGGCGCCGGATTTATCGCCCAGGGGATGGCGCGCGTAACCGGCGAGGCGCAGGTCTGCTTTGCCAGCTCAGGACCCGGCGCCACCAACCTGGTTACTGCTGTGGCAGATGCCATGCTCGACTCCATACCACTGGTCGCGATAACGGGCCAGGTTCCGCAGGCGATGATCGGCACCGATGCGTTTCAGGAAATTGATACGTTTGGTCTGATGCTGCCGATCACCAAACACAACTGGCTGGTGCGTTCGGCGCGCGAACTGATCGACGTAATACCAAAAGCCTTTGAACTCGCGCTGTCCGGGCGCCTCGGCCCGGTCTCAATCGATATTCCGAAAGATGTTCAAAACGAGATCATCAGTGTTGAGGCATTGCCTCTGCCGGGTAGGCGACTGCCCGATCCGACCGTCGAAAGTAGCGAAGTCGACGATCTATTGGCGCGAATAGCTGCGGCCAGGCAGCCAGTGTTGATGATTGGTGGCGGCATCGTCTATGCCGGCGCCACGCAGACCTTGCAGCAGTTTGCCGAACAACTCGATCTGCCTGCGGTGCAGACCTTCATGGGGCTTGGGGTATTGCCGGCAGATCATCGTCTGTCGCTGGGCATGCTCGGGATGCACGGCGCACCGTTTACCAATCTGGTGCTGGAGGAGTGTGATCTTTTGGTCGGACTGGGAGTGAGATTCGATGATCGCGCCACCGGTAAAGTGGCAGCATTCTGCCCCAACGCCGAGTTCATACACGTGGACATCGATCGCAGTGAAATTGGCAAAGTGCTGCAACCGGTGTTGTCGATCACGGCAGACGTCGGCGATGTGTTGAGCATGGCGGTAGAGCGCCTGCAACCGCAAACCAGAGCACAATGGCAGAGCCAGGTGCAGGAGCTCAAACGCGACCACCCGCTGCAACTGGATGGACACAATGATCTGTTTCGTCCCTATGGTGCAATCAAGGCAGTCGCCTCACTGCTGGATGAGCGCGCCAACGTCACGACTGACGTCGGCCAGCATCAGATGTGGGTGGCGCAGGCCTACCCGATGGTGCGGCCACGGCAGTGGATCAGTTCGGGTGGGCTTGGCACGATGGGCTTCGGGTTGCCGGCCGCTATCGGTATGGCGCTGGCACAGCCTGATCGCAAATGCATTTGTTTTTCCGGCGATGGCAGTCTGATGATGAACCTGCAGGAATTCGCCACTGCCGCCGAGCACAATCTCGATCTGAAAGTCATCATTCTGAACAACAATCATCTGGGACTGGTGCGGCAGCAGCAAACCCTGTTTTATCGCAAGAATCTGTCAGCGGTTGAGTTTGAGCAACGCACCAACTTTCCGATGGCGGCGGCAGCGATGGGCGTCAAGGGTGTGGACTTAAGCGAATGCGAAGATCCTCACGAAGCACTTCGACAGGCACTGGAAGAACACGGCCCCTGCCTGATCAACATACCGATCAGTGAAACCGAAATGGTCTTTCCGATGGTGGCACCCGGCGGTGCCAACAAGGACATGATCACCGGAGCACCGGCGTGAAGGTCACTGATCCGGCGATATTGAAGCTCACGGTCAATAATCATCCGGGCGTGTTATCGCATGTGGCGGGCCTGTTTGCCCGGCGTGCCTATAACCTGGAAGGTGTGATGGTGCGTCCGGTGCCGGGCGGGCCTCCCTATCTAAGCCGCATGTGGTTATTGGTCAATGAAGAAGACCGCCTGCAGCAGTTGATTCGCCAGACAGAAAAACTGGTGGATGTGATTAGTGTTGAACAGCACCCGATGGAGGGCAGCGTGTTCGAAAGTACTCAGCAGTTCTTCACCTGACATTCATGGCAGCACGCCCGATGAGGGCGTGCTCTGCTGTTAGCTTTGCCGTCAGGTCTGTGAGGCTAGTGTCGCCTGACGTGGTGGCGGATTCGGCACACGATTGTCCAGTTTTCTGCGTGCGATTTCAGCGATCAAAACACCCAGCGGTGCTGAACACCAGATGCAGATCAGCAAGGCTGCGGCCTCGTAGTTGCGCAGCAGCGGGCCGAGTAGAAATAACATCACTCTGAATAGCCAGAACGAACCCCACATCGCGCCGGCAAATCGAATCATCCAGATACGATGAGAATCAGCATCACCGCGCATGGCTTTGGTCACACCCATGACGGCACACGAATAGACGCAAAGCGACATCGAGTAGAAGCCCCAGGTGGACAGTCTGCCGCCATATTCGCCGACAGGGCCGTGCTGTGAAGCCAGCCACGTCGCGCAAATCGTCGACAGCGTAAGAAAACCGAATGTCAGCCGACCCAGCAGGCGATGCGAACTGGCGTGTGGGCCCGAACCAGTGCGCAGCAGTTGCACATGCATCAGCACGAATGCGAGTGAATTGAACCCGATGTGGCCATACAGCAAAGAGGTGCGCAGTCCGGTCTCGGACAGGAATCGCTCGTGAAAGGCGACGCCCCAGGAGGGGTGAGTCTGATAGCGATCGCCCCACACGGTGCAGGCATTGTCTGGGCAGCTGGCGAGTGCCGCGGCGTTGCCCGATGCTCCGAGATTATCCAGCACGTCGTAGATGCCGATGAAGAACGCGATCGCATCCGGTGCACCCTCGATAAAATACCGGATGTTCAGAGCCAGCAAAAACACCACGCCAAAGTTGATAAAGGCTGAAAAAGTCTGTTGTTTGAAGCCACGAATCAGCAGCACCAGCCAAACCACCAGCGCTGCATAGACGATCAATACCCCAACTGGAAGATCCACGGTTTGCGCCTGTTGCATTGCAGTGTCCATCGTAACCAGTTGCCCGCCAATTGCAAACTACGGCCAGCGTCGGCGTTTGCTAATGGTCCGCTGGACAGGTGACACTTATCTTCGCGACAGCCGCCATTGTTGTGTTAGAAAAGCTCGACGTATGACCGGTATGTCTGCGCTTTTCTGCCTCGCACTGACGACTGTCGCTGTGAAAAACCAGTCACCCTATTGATCAAGCGGTCTATTAGCGCATCACTTTGGGATGCGCGCTGATCAGTCAGGTACACTTACGACTGCCCTTAGGGGTATTTTCAACCGGCAAGCGGTTGTGTCGTCGAATATCACTCCTCTGTATCGTGTCCGCTTGCGAACAAGGCCGCTAACATCGAACCGCATATTCGTTCATCCGGACCAACGACCGGCGCAGGTGCTTTGGTGTCGGCACCGCCAATCTGGTTTCTCGCACTGTGCACGGCAAGTGCTGTCGTCGGGCTGACCATTCTCACACCGGCATTGCCGCTCATTAAATCCGAGCTCGGTGCGTCGAGTGCGGCGGTGCAGCAGTTGCTGACGGTGTTTATGATCGCGCTGGCAGCTGGGCAACTGATTTGTGGCCCGATCTCTGATCGTGTTGGTCGTCGGCCGGTGTTGCTGACCGGCGCCCTGTTGTATGTGATCGGTGGCCTGGGCGTGCTGTTGACCAATCGCATCGAATGGTTGATCGCGCTACGTGTTGTGCAGGGGTTTGGCGCCGCCGCCTGTATGTCGATGGGACGCGCAATCGTCAACGATGCGTTTGAACGCCATGAGGCGGCGCGTCAGATGTCGACCATATCCATGGTGCTGGCGGTGGCGCCAGCGCTGTCGATTGCATTTGGTGGCGTGTTGGCAGAGAGCGCAGGCTGGAAGGCCACGATGGTGTTGTTAAGTGTTGCCGGCATAGCGGTGTTAGTGTCGGGCTGGTATCTGGCGGCCGAGACGCATCTCAACAAACTTGCCAAAATCAATCTCGCGTCGGTGGCGGAGGCCTACGGTGACGTGCTGCGCAGTTGGAAGTTTCTGTGCTGGACGATGTCGAGCGGTATGCAGATCGGGATTTTTTTCTCGCTCAATGGTTTTTTGGCTTATCAATACCAGCGCCACGGCTATTCGCTGGCGGAGTTCGGGCTCTGGTTTTCGCTGACCCCACTGAGTTATCTCATCGGCAATACATTCAATCGTCAATGGTTTGCAGCCAAAGGGCTGGAAAGGGCTGCGACGGTTGGGTGTGTACTGAGCCTGATCGCCGTTTCGGCGTTGTTTGTTACGCAGGCCGCAGGCATGACGCACGCACTGTCGCTGGCCTTGCCGTGTTGTCTTTTTGGTTTCAGTAACGGTATTGTGGTAGCCAATGCCACGGTCGGTGCCATTTCCGAGTCGGGGCGGCACGTCGGTACCGGGACTGGCATTGTTGGCGCGTGGCAGATGGCGACCGGTGGAATTTCCGGTGCGATTATCGTGGCCTTGGGGGGCGATCAGGTATTCTCGGTAGCAGCGGGTGCGCTGATCTTGATGTCGATCGTGTCTGTGCTATGTATGGTCTCTGTTTATCGGAATGTAGCGCCTAACAGCTCGCAGGGTGTTGAAAAACGTCATGAACGAAGGGCTGAGTAGGCAAATGACCGGGGCGCGCAGCCCAAAAAAATGCACCGGGCTGGCGTTCTACCGGGCTGGCGTTACAGGAATAATTTAGCGTGCTGGAGCGCCAGCCTGGTCAGACCGAGCGCAAAAGTTTTTCAACATCCTGCTAATCGATTGGTGCGTGCCGCGCCCACACGGTGGCTATTTTTTCGTGCTGGCGAACCTGTGATTCAATGGCCTGCAACATCGGCAGTTTACATTCGCCATCACACCAGGTGACAAACATCGCGAAGTAAATATCGGCTGCACACATGTCGTCGCCGAGTAAAAACGGGCCACGTCCGATTGCCTCGTTCAGCGTTGTCATTGCATGGAGCAGCCGAGTGGTGGCTGCGGACTGTACTTCACTGTAGTGATCCGGGTTATCGGTGAACCGGAATGGGTAGGTCCGTCGTGAAATGGCCTCGTGAATATTCACTGCGCTAAAAATAATCCAGCGCAGAAACCTTGCCCCGGCGGGCGTTGCAGGTGATGGCCCGATGCCCGAATGCGGATGGGTGGCCGCCAGATGGATGAGTATGGCTGAGACTTCAGTCAGCGTATCGCCATTGGGCAGTATCAGCGCCGGTAGCTGTCCCCAGGGGTTGATACGGCGAAACGATTCGGGCGCGGGCCGATCCGCTACGGATTGAATGTTTTCAAGTTCGTAGTCGATGCCGGCAAATTCAAATGTCGCCTCGACCGCCATGCCAGCCGAGCCCGGTCGATTGAAGAGTTTGTAGGTCATGCGCAATATTGGCACAACTCTGACCGACAATCTAACGGATGGCGCCCGCCGACGAGCGCCATCCTGTGCCGCCTGCCTAGATTTTTCTGCCGCGGCGTGTGCGTACTTGGGCCACCAGCACCAACAGTGCGGCGAACCAGGGGCTCAGCGAGCCACCGCCGCCACCGGTACCGGTTACAATGGTGCCAGTGCCATTGGCGGGCGCGTCTTCCGATAGCGGCAATGCCGGGTTCTCGGTCTGGCTGTCGTTGTCCAGAAAGTCCGGCTTGCCGTCGGCATCATCGTCGATCAACTGCACCGATTCCGCCGCCAGTGCGTCGTGCCAGCCATCTGCGTTGTCATCAACCAGGTTATCGATCTGACCATCCCCATCGGCGTCGACGACATTGCCGGCGATTTCGGCAATATCGGGAATGCCGTCGCCGTCGCTGTCAGTGTCGATGTGGTTGGGCAGGCCATCGTTGTCATGATCGGCGATTGGCCCCGCAATCTGTTCACCGTCGGTGTGCGTGCCGTCGCCATTTTCATCGCTACCGCCGGCCTCGATCACATCAGCGATGCCATCGTTATCGGAATCCAGATCGAGATAATCGGGGATGGCGTCGCCATCGCTGTCCTCGAATCCTTCATCGCCGTTGCTGATACCGTCACCGTCAAAGTCTGCCGCCGCAAGCGCAAGCGCGTCAGCTTCATCGGTATTGGTCGCAGGCGGTGGGCTGTTGGGCTCGGCATCGAAAGCATCATCCAGGCCGTCGCCATCGCTATCCAGTCCACTGGCGCCGGCTTGTACACCGTCGTCGATGCCGTCGCCATCTGAATCGGTATCCAGATAATCGGCGATGCCGTTGCCGTCAGTGTCAGCGAAGCCCTCTATCGAATCGGGCACCCGGTCGTCGTCGGAATCCAGATCCAGTAGATCGGCCAGTCCATCGCCATCGCTGTCGGTCAGGCCGGCGAAGTCATCGCGAATGCCGTTGCTGTTGGCATCTTCACCGCCGGTCAGATCGACGTCGAATCGATCGTCGATCCCGTCGTCGTCGCTATCCAGCCAGAAGACACGCGCCTCGATGCTGTCTTCGATACCATCGTTGTCCGAGTCGCGGTCCAGATAATTCGGTGTACCACTGCGATCGCTATCGAGCAAACCTTCCAGCGCGTCGGGCACGCGGTCACCGTCGGAATCGACATCGTAGGCGTTCGGTATGCCATCGCCATCGGTATCGATCGTGCCGGCCGCAAAAATATCATCGACGCCGTTGTTGTTGGCATCTTCACCGCCGGTGACGTCGACATCAAACAGATCGTCGATGCCATCCTGATCACTATCGACACCCGTGACCTGCGCCTCTACGCCATCGGGTATGCCGTCGTTGTCAGAGTCCTTGTCCAGATAGTTAGGCGTGCCACTGCCGTCGGTATCGGTGCCAGAGTCAATGGCATCGGGGATGCCATCGTCATCGGAATCGCGATCCTGTGAATTGGGTATACCGTCTCCATCAGAGTCTAATAGCTGCGACACGCTGTTAAGGCTGTCGTCGACGCCGTCTCGATTGGCATCTTCACCACCGGTGGCGTCGACATCGAAGGTGTCATCAATGCCGTCGTTGTCGTGATCCAGTCCGCTGATGCGCGCCTCTTCGCCATCGGCAATACCATCGTTGTCGGTATCGGCGTCGAGATAGTCGGGCGTGCCGCTTAGATCGGTGTCATCGCTGCCTTCCACCGCATCCGGCAGGCCATCGCCGTCGCTGTCGACATCGTAGGGATTGGCGATGCCGTCGGCATCGCTGTCGGCGATGCTGCCGCTTGCCAGCGCATCGTCGATGCCATCGCGATTGTCGTCGCTGCCACCGGTGACGTCGACGTCCAGCAGATCGTCGATGCCGTCGCCGTCAGTGTCGATGCCGGGCAGACCTGATTCGTCGCTATCGCTGATGCCGTCGTTGTCCGAGTCGGTGTCGAGATAATCCGGTGTGCCGCTGTTGTCGGCATCGGAGATACCTTCGATCGCATCGGGGATGCCGTCGCCGTCTGAGTCGTTGTCACGAATGTCGGGTATGCCGTCGGCGTCAGAGTCGCGGGTGCCGAAAATGACAAACAGATCGTCGATGCCGTTGTTGTTGGCGTCGATGCCATCGGTCGCGTCGACATCGAACAAGTCGTCGATGCCGTCTGCATCTGAGTCGAGCCCGGTCAGGGCTGCCTCAATGGCGTCGCCGATGCCGTCATTGTCGGAGTCAGTGTCCAGATAATCCGGCGTGCCACCGCCGTCGCTGTCGACGGTGCCTTCAAGGGCGTCGGGCAGGCCGTCGCCGTCCGTGTCTACATCGCGGCTGTCGGGAATCCCGTCGGCATCGGTGTCGCGCAGCGTGTCGCCACTGATCGCGTCGTCCACTCCGTCACCATTTGTATCGAGGCCGCCGGTGGCGTCCACATCGAAGGTGTCGTCAATGCCATCCTGGTCGGTATCTACGCCCGAGATCGCCGCCTCGATGCCGTCACCGATGCCGTCGTTGTCTGAGTCGGCGTCGAGAAAATCGAGTTCCCCCTGACCATCGGTATCGCGGCGACCCTCGATGGCATCGGGCAATCCGTCATTGTCCGAATCGGGATCGTGCGCGTTGATCAATCCATCGCCGTCGCTGTCGGGCAGGCCGGCAGCCTCAATACTGTCGTCAATGCCATTGCCGTCGGCGTCATCGCCATCGGTGCTGTCTGCATCAAAGCGGTCATCGATGCCATCACCATCCGAGTCTACGCCGGTAGCGCGAGCCTCCGGACCATCCTGCAGTCCGTCGTTGTCGGAGTCGGTGTCGAGAAAGTCCGGCGTGCCGCCGCCGTCTGCATCATCAATCGATTCGAGCGCGTCCGGTACGCCGTCGCCGTCTGAATCGAGATCGCGAGCGTTTGGTGTGCCATCGCCGTCGTCGTCGCGTCGACCTTCCTGCACATCGGCGATGCCGTCGGCGTCGGAATCCAGTTGCAGACTGGCCTGCGGATAACACAGGCCAAATTCAGCCAGTCCGTCTATCGCACCCGCGGTCACGGCCAGCGCAGAGAAATACTCTTCACCGGATGGATGCGTATAAAGCCATTTGGACGATACATCCGGCGTATCGGCGAGTTTGGCCGTGATTCGGTTATTGCCGAGATCAAAGATATCGAGACCGTCGTGATAGTTTTCGAGGTCGTTGCTGACACTGAGTGTTTTCACACCCGTGTGCTCACCGGTGATCTGTGGGCTCTCGACGTACTTGCCATCGCCGAAATGACCGATGTGAAACCCAAAGTTTCGCAGATACGCCGGCTCGTCGGTATCGTGGGCGAAGAACTCAATCACGATCCGCATACGGCTGGAGTCCTCTGTCGATACGGCTTCCAGTGCACTGGAGATATTCTCGATGGCCAGCGGCGAGCCCGCGGCGTCGTCGCTGAAGGCTGAGAGTTTCAGATCGACACCTGAACCCGCGACATTGGCCCACTGCATAATGGGTTCGCCGACGCTCACACCCAGCAGGCCGCGTGCGACATTCTCGTTTTGAAGAGAGGTCAGTTGCAATGGATATTGCAGACAGAAGTTGTCAATGTGCAAATCGTTCGGTGCTGCCTCTATGGCGACATTCGGGACAACGGAGATGGCTCCGGTCGTCAGTGCCATGAAAATGGCACGCTGCAGTGGCAGGAGATTGAATCTGCTGTTGACTTCTTTCATTAAGTAATTCCGAAAAATGTTTATTTTTACAGGAAGTATTCCGTGCTCTGAACGGTTGTCGACAGCAGCTTCTGATGGTTGATGTGACTCAGTTTTCGTGAACAACTGTTCTTGAAATTGCGTCGTGTGACAGAGCACATAATCGGCAAGTCAATGGGTGTTATCAGCAGTATCAAAAGGCAGGGCGGTAGTGGTCGGAAAATGACTGGAAAACAGGCGTTTTGGTACGCATGAGGGTGGCACATTATCGCGTCTAAAAATTGTAAGTAACAACCCTTACGCAACTACCCGGAGTTAGCGACGAGGGTTTGTCGCTTTTCGTTTAATGGGCCAGAGACGAGTGACAGAAATATTCAGTGCAGAATGGGCGCACAAGAGGGTGGTGGGTTGTGGTGTTGACAGATTGCAGTGAGTTATCGGTCTCGCCGCGAGGCACGGCGGTGGTGGGTGCTAGAGATCGATTGAGTTTTTCAAAGGTACCACCCTGAATTGCTCAGGGTGGTGTTGGTGCTTCTGGTATTGTAGTTTTTTACCGCACTTTAAAACGGCGAAGTGCTGTGATCAGTGCCAAAACAAGCAACCCGGGCAAGAACGGAAATTTGCCTGTAGCGGAGCCCAGGTTGCCCGCGCCACCGCCTGTCGCCAGCGGCGATGGGTTGATTGCGTCATTGAAGAGCCCGATCGTCGCATCGGTATCCAGGTGATCGGGGTTGCCGTCGCCGTCACTGTCGCTCAGGCGTGTTGGTGCAAACGCAACGGTGTCGTCCAGACCGTCTGAATTGCGATCGGCAAAGTTGTCGATCTTGCCGTCACCGTTTCGATCGACAGCCTGGCCCTGCGTTTCAACAATATCGGCCACACCGTCATTGTCACTGTCCAGATCGATGATGTCGGGCAGCCCGTCCTGATCGAAATCCGGCAATGGCCCTGCGATTTGATTGGAGAAATCCTCTATCCCGTTGCCATCCAGATCTCGCCCGCCCGCTTCGGTGGCATCGGTGATACCGTCATTGTCAGAATCGAGATCCAGAAAATCGGCTACGCCGTCGCCATCCGAATCGGTGAATTTCTCCAGTCGGTCTAGCACGCCATCGCCGTCAGAGTCGGTGTCAGACAGTGGGTTGCTCTCACTGCTGGTGGGCAATTGGGTGTTGTTGTTGAATCGATCATCGATGTTGTCGTTGTTTAAATCGACGCCCGCTGTCTGATCGACATCGAGACTGTCGTCGATACCGTCGTTGTCGGAGTCGGCGCCACTGATACCCAGGCTCTGGCCATCATTGATACCATCATTGTCCGAGTCGGCATCCAGATAGTCCGGGTGGCCATCAGCATCGCGATCACCGGCGCCTTCCAGTGCATCGGGAACACCGTCGGCATCGGAGTCTGCGTCGATCAGATCCGGCTGACCATCGGCATCTGAATCGATCGTACCTGCGCCAAACCGATCGTCAATACCGTTCAGATTGTCATCGGCACCACCGGTGGCGTCGGCATCAAATGTATCGTCGATGCCATCTTCGTCGGCGTCGCTGTTGCTCGCGCGGGCCTCGGTGCCATCATCGAGCCCGTCGTTGTCTGAATCCACGTCGCGGTAGTTATCCAGACCGTCGCCGTCGGTGTCGGCCGTGCTTTCCAGTGCATCGGGAACGCGGTCGTTGTCGGAGTCGGTGTCAATTCGATCGGGCAGGCCATCGCCGTCGCTATCAACTGTGCCGGCCGCGAAACTGTCGTCGATGCCGTTGTCGTTGACGTCGACGCCGCCGGTCACATCGACATCGAACAGATCGTCGATGCCATCGTTGTCACCGTCCAGATGCAGCACCTGGCTTTCGCTGCCATCGCTGATCCCGTCGTTGTCGGCATCCTGATCCAGAAAGTCAGGAACGCCTGTGCCGTCAGTATCGCGTGTGCCTTCAATTGAATCGGGTACGCCGTCGTTGTCGGAGTCGTGATCACGCAGGTTGGGAACGCCATCGCCATCGGTGTCGAGTGTGCCGGCGACAAAGCTGTCGTCAATGCCATTGTTGTTGGCGTCGATGCCGCCTGTGGCGTCAACGTCGAAAAGGTCGTCGAGTCCATCGGCATCGCTGTCGAGGCCGGTCACTCCGGCTTCAATTCCATCGCCAATACTGTCGTTGTCGGAATCAGTGTCCAGATAGTCGGCCGTACCGCTGCCATCAGTGTCGACTGTGCCTTCCAGTGCGTCGGGTACACCGTCGCCATCAGAGTCGGTGTCGGCGACATCGGGCGTGCCGTCGTTGTCGGTATCCAGAAGGCCCGCGGCGAAACTATCGTCGATACCGTTGCCGTTTGCATCCAGACCACCTGTGGCGTCGACGTCAAACAGATCATCCAGTCCGTCGTTATCGCTATCTCTGCCGGTGATGCCGGCCTCGATGGTATCGGAAATACCATCGTTGTCTGAGTCGTTGTCTTCGAAATCCGGTGAGCCACTGGCGTCGGAATCAGTTTGTCGCTCCAGCACGTCGGGTATGCCGTCGGCATCGCTATCGGCGTAGGCGGATGTGGATGGCGTCTGTACCGGCGCTTGCGGTAGAGTCGGAGCCGATGACTGACCTGCACCGGGATTGTCGTCCACACCGTCGAGATTGGCATCGCTGCCGCCGGTGATGTCGACGTCGTAGCGATCATCAATACCATCGGCATCTGTATCGCTTCCGGTGATGCCCGCCTGCAGACCGTCGGCGATACCATTGTTGTCGGAATCGGTTTGCAGATAATCGGCAGTGCCGTTGCCATCGGTGTCGGTGCTGCCCTCTATCGCATCTGGCACACCGTCGCCATCGCTGTCGCGATCTCGCACATCGGGCTGGCCGTCACCGTCGGTGTCGCGCAGTGCGCCCGCACCGATTGCGTCGTCGAGGTGGTCGAGGTTGGCGTCGTTGCCACCGGTCGCATCGACATCCCAGGTCGCGTCGACGCCATCGCCATCGGCATCGCGGCCGGTCGCGCCGGCCTCGATTCGATCGCCGATCCCGTCATTATCCGAATCGCCGTCCAGATAGTCGGGTGTGCCGCTGCTGTCGGTGTCGCGAATTCCCTCGATGGCATCGGGTATGGTGTCGTTGTCGGAATCGCGGTCGCGGACGTTTGGCGTACCGTCGCCATCACTGTCGAGCAGGCCCGCGGCAAAACTGTCGTCAATGCCATTGCCGTTGGCATCGATGCCGCCAGTCGCGTCCACATCAAAAAGGTCGTCGAGTCCGTCGCCATCGGAATCGATAAAAAGTAAGCCGGCCTCAACACCATCTTCAATGCCATCGTTATCAGAATCTCTGTCCTGATAGTCCGGTGTGCCACCGCCGTCGGTATCTGACTGACTCTCGAGCACATCGGGAATGCCGTCTCCGTCTGTATCGGCGTACAGTCCCTGTGCATCATTGGAGAGCAGTGCAAATTGGCCCGGCCGGTCAATTTGCGCGACCAGGGGGCCTGTGGGCTGGGCGAGCAACACAGTGGCCACCAAAATGGCTACAGATGTTCTGGAAAGGTGTGCGGGTCGAACTGGGTGCGAACCGAAACCAATGTTTTTCATTGACTACTTCCGATTTTGTTTTTTGTTCTGGGAGAGTGACAACTGAGTGCGTTCAGCTACTGGTGTCGTCATTGCCCCACGAACGTTGATGGCGAAATTCAGAACAGTTGTTCCTTTAAAACAGTCATTTACGTAGTGTTGCGTAGTGCTGCTCTGGTAGCCATCCCGCCGACACCTGGGCGTCATATGTCCAGCGTTTACGCCCGGTTGGTACGCCTGGACGCAAGAGTCGGGCAGCCCGAGCCAGTGTCGTGCCACAGCGTGCGCAGCCTGGCCGGCTGCTCTGGTTCTACTTCGCTAAATGAGGACTGGTCGATACTTGTCGTTGCCGTGCCAAACTGTCCGTTGCACAATGACCGTCGAACAACTGACGGAGTGAGCTGTGGTTTCGCTGTGGGATTTAGGCAACGTGATGGTCAACTGGGATCCAGAGCGGATACTTTCATCGCTGGACTGCCCCGCGAGTGAGGTCGCGTTGCTGCGCCAGGAGCTGCTGATGCACGACGACTGGCAGCGGCTGGATCAGGGCACCGTTGAAGAATCCGCGGTTGCTCAGCGTTTGGTGGAGCAGGTCGGCATCGCACCGGAAAGCGTGTCACAGTGCTTTCGACTCACGCGCGAACTGCTGATCAACATCGAGCCGTCGATTGACTTACTGCAAGCCGTCAAGGCGGCGGGACAGCGCGCGTTTTGCCTGTCGAATATGTCCCACAGTACCTACGAATACCTGCGTGATCGGGCGTTTTTCGAGCTGTTCGACGGTATCGTGATTTCGGCACAGGAGCGATTGATCAAACCGGATGCCGCGATTTTTTATCTGGTGTTGCAACGCTTCGATTTGCGTGCCGAAGACGTACTCTTTATCGATGACAGTGCCGCCAATGTTGATTCAGCCACCTCACTGGGTATGGATTGCGTGCACTTCAAACGATCCGCACCGTGTTATGCGACCATTCGAGCAAAGCTCGGCCTCGGCTGATTAAGCGGACGGTGATCGCCGCGCAAAATCTCAGCAGGAAAGTTGATCCATCATCAGGGTTTCGTCGATTGTAATTAGCGTGGCCTTGCGATCTTCATGTGCAGTAGCGATCGCTTGTAGTAAAGCCTGCGGGGCGTTAGCACTATCGGCCCGCAGGCCGTAGGCACGCGCGACCTGGCCAAAATCAGGCACGGATAAATCCACTCCTACCGGCTTCACGTCCACACCCTGCATGGCACTTTTTATCTCCCGGTAACCCTGATTAACCCAGACCAGGACTACCACTGGCACGTTGGTATCGGCCAGCGTGCCCAGCTCTCCCAGCACAAACTGCAGACCGCCATCGCCGATCAGACAGATCACCGGGCCGTCGGGTTTTGAGATGGCAGCGCCTATTGCCGCGGGCAGGGCATAGCCCAGCGTGCCAAAGCCGGTCGACGAGTTGAACCATTGCCCGTCTGTACTGGTGCCAAAATACAGATTGCCACTGTAGACCAGTTGGGTGGAGTCACCGACGAACGCAGCCGCTGGAAATCTATCGCGGATAGCTTCCAGCAGCACGATGTGTTTTCGCATTGACTCATCGAGCTCACTGAAAGCTACGTTCGCCGTTTGCGTCACCTTCGACTCTGCGTTGTGGCTACCAGGTTCAACCGCGGCTAACAATTGTCCGACACAAGCCTTTGCATCTCCCAGCAACGCGACATCGCAGGAAAAATTGGTCTGCAATGCGCGATTGTCGATATCGCAGCGAATCAACTGGCCGGGGATAGTGAAACCGAAATTGCGATACATGTCGTAGTCGGTTGGTGCGAGCTCGGTACCGATGGCGAGCACGGTATCGGACTGTTCGATCAAGCGACGCAATGCGGGCAGGGATGCACTGACTGGCAGTGCGAGCGGGTGATCGGCGGCAAGGATCGTTCGGGCATTGATGGTCATGGCAACGGGCGCATCGATGGTTTCTGCGAATTGCCTGATCGCATCAGCCGCATGGCGTGCCCCTCCGCCGGCGAGGATGATCGGCCTGTCGCTGTTGTTCAACAGCTGCGCGGCAGCCGCAATCGCGCCGGCGTCAGGTGCCGATGGTGCGGGCGCCGTGATTTTTATCGGTGATAACTCGCAGGGCTTGCTCAGCAGTGGCACCGGAATTTCAAGATGTACGGGGCCGGGGCGGGCACTGGCGAACAAACTAAAAGCCTGCGCCAGAGCACCCGTCAGGTCATCAACATCGCTGATCGTTTCACTGAACCGGGCCACGTTGGCGGCAAATCCGCTCTGATTGGGCATTTCGTGTAGCTGGCCGCGGGTGTGTGGGGTACTGCCGGGGTGGTTGACCGCAGAGATCACCAGCATCGGAATGGAGTCCGCCAGTGCCTGACCCATCGCCGTGCTGATGTTGGTCAGACCAGGGCCGGTAATCACCAGACAGACCCCGGGTTTGCCACTGCTGCGGGCATAGCCATCGGCCATGAAACCGGCGCCCTGTTCATGGCGTGGCGTGTGGTGGGTGATGCTTGAATCTCCCAGGCCACGGTACAGTTCAATGGTGTGCACGCCCGGTATGCCGAATACGTGCTCAACCTGATATTGCTCCAGCAGGCGGATTAACGCGACGCCTAAGGTAGTGGTCATGATGTGATGTTGTTGGTATTGGTTGATCAGTGTCTAGCCCGGGCTAGCCCTGCCAGTCGCCGCTGGCTTTTAGCTGTTGCATCGCCTGTTCGATACACTCGCGCAGCGTGGAGACAATAAAATCAACCTGCTCGCGGGTGATGATCAGGGGTGGCGACATCACATTAAGGTTAATGATCGGTCGCACCAGCAGGCCTTTTTTGTCGGCTATTTTGGAAATCACCTTGCCGATATCCAGTTCTTCAGGAAATATCTCCCGCGTCTCTTTGTTGGCGACAAATTCAACACACTGCATCAATCTATAGCCGCGTACCTCACCAACGATGGGCAGATCGAGCAGAGTCTTGAGTTGTTGTTCGAAGTAGTCACCCACGTCGCGGGCGTGACTGAACAGGTTTTCTCGCTCCATGATTTCGATGTTTTTTAAAGCCGCAGCACAGCAGACTGGATGCGCCGAATAGGTATAACCATTGGCGAAATAGCGATCGTGGCCGGTCGCGGAAATCACGTTGTGTATCTCGTCGGAGTACAGGGTGGCCCCTATTGGCAGATACCCGGAACTCAGGCCTTTGGCACAGGTGATGATGTCCGGTTGAAAACCGAAAACATCTTCAGATGCGAACCAGTGACCGAGTCTGCCGAACGCGGTGACCACCTCATCCGATACATACAGAACATCGTGGCGTTTGCACACTTCGTGTGTGCGCTGGTGATAACCTTTGGGTGGCACAATAACGCCGCCGGCGCCTAGTACTGGCTCGGCAAAAAAGGCCGCAACCCGGTCTGCGCCAATGGCAAGAATCTTCTGTTCCAGTTCATCGACAAGAAAATCCAGAAACTCGGATTCGCTCTGGCCAGGTACCGCGCGATAGAAATTCGGGCTGGATACGTGGTGGATATCGTCGCGTTTGTAGTCAAACTCGGGCGGGTGGTCGGCCTGCTTGTTGCCGATCGACATCGACAGATAAGTGCTGCCGTGGTACGAGGCATCGCGCGCGATAATGTGTTTCTTGTCGTGCTTGCCGCGGCAGTTTTGATAAAACTGAATCAGTCGATAGGCACTGTCGTTGGCGGTTGAGCCGCCGCAACTGAACATCACGTGATTGATTGGCCCGGGCGCCAGTTCGGCCAGTTTGGCGGCCAGTTCGGCGGCGGGGATATTGCCGATGTCCACAAACGGGCTGGCGTAAGCCATCTGGCGAACCTGGTCGGCGATCGCATCGGCCATCTCTTCGCGGCCAAGCCCAATGTTCGTGCACCACAAACCGCCCACCGAATCCAGATACTGGTTGCCATTCATGTCGGTGATGACCGCGCCCTCTGCGCGCTCGATCATCATGGCGCCTTCGGTATCGAACGAATCGAAAACCTGCCAGGGGTGCAGATGGTGTTCCTTGTCTTTCGCCCAGATGTCTTTGGCGTAGTTGCTGCGATCTGTGGATTCAGACATGAAGGGTCTCTGCTGTTGCCGCGAGGGCGTGGTCGATAGGGCAGTCTATCGCTGGTGTCATGGCGCTGCCATCTCGAAAGCGCAGTGATACACTGCTGTAATTTCAAAAGTGTGAGCAAATGAGCAAGCAACGACCATCAGCGGTGCCGACCGTCCAGGTAGACAATGAACGTGTGGTAGTGACCGAGTGGCGATTTCCACCGGGCGGCGAGACCGGCTGGCATCGTCATGGCTATGACTATGTGGTAGTGCCGCAGACCACCGGCCAGCTACTGCTGGAGACCGCCGATGGTGATCATCTGGCGGATCTGGTTGCCGGTGTGTCCTACTATCGAGGCGAGGGCGTGGAGCACAATGTCGTCAACGCCTGCGATCACGAGTTTGTGTTTGTGGAAATTGAGGTGAAATAACGCGCTGGTCAAACGCTCACATCTACCTGGCGGTTTTGCTGCAGTGCCTGCTTGATCCACTCGGGCACGGGAACCGCTTTTAGCACATCCGGGGTCGCGGGCTCAGACATGCCCCAGACCCGTATCTCTGACCCTTTGCACAAGGTTTGATCGTCGCGCGTAAACTGGTGCGACGTGACAAACGACGTATTGCCAAAACGTGATACGTGCGTGTGCAGTGTCAGTACGTCGCCGTAGTAGGCAGGGGAGATAAATTCCGCCTCGCTTTTCACCAGTGGAAAACCGCGAACGGTGGGATCCTGAAGGTGTTCAGCCAGGTCAAACCCCGCGACTTTCAACAGGCCGTGCGTCGCGTAGTCCATCCAGATGTAGTAATTCGGATTGAAAATGATCCGTGCGGGATCACAGTGGCCCCATTCGACGCGTATCCGCATGATGACGCCCAGCCCTTGGGTGTTTTGATCGCTCATGGTTCAGGGCTTCCCTCGTTTGAAGTGATCGGCACTTTGATTGAATAACAGATCATTGTTTTGCGCATTGTGCTGTCCACGATTCTGCTGATCCTTCAGCAGGTTCACGCCGCGCTGCACCGCCTCGCGATTTTTTATCCGGCCACGCCAGGCGGTGACATTGGGAAATTCATCCAGTGAAGCGGTCAGTGGTTTGGCAATCAATATCCAGGGCCACGCGATGATATCGGCAATCGAATAGTCGCCCAGAATATACTCCCGATCGGTCAGTCGCCGCTCCAGCACGCCGACGTTGCGATCGTATTCACCAGCGTAGCGCTTGCGTCCGTAGTCTTGTCCTTCCGGTGCGTAGTTAACGAAATGGCTGAGCTGCCCGGCCATTGGCCCCTGATTGCCCGTTTGCCAGAACAGCCACTCCAGCGCCTCGTGTCGGCCGCTGTCGGTAGCGGGGATAAAGCGTCCGGTCTTGGTCGCCAGATAGTAGAGGATCGCGCCGGATTCAAACACCGTGACAGGCTCGCCCGGCACATCGTGATCGACGATGGCTGGCATCTTGGCGTTCGGGCTGATGTTTAAAAAGTGATCGGTGAATTGGTCGCCCTTGCCAATATTGACCGGGATTGTGTTGTACTCAAGCCCCAGTTCTTCCAGCAGGATAGAGACCTTCCAGCCGTTTGGCGTGGGCCAGTAGTAGAGATCGATCAAGAGGCTTCTCCGTGAGTAATGGCAGCGCCGGATTGCAGCAGTGCCTGAATGTCATCGGCGGACAGGCCAGCCTGGCCGAGTACCGCTTCCGTGTGCTCACCCAGCAGTGGTGCACCGCTGCGATGCTCGACTACCGTACGTGAGAACCGCGCCGGCTGGCGCGCCTGGCGCAACGAGCCCGCCTGCGGATGTTCTGAATGCATGACTGTGCCATTGGCCTCGATCTGCGGATGGCGAATCATCTCGCGCCGTGTCAGCACCGGCGCGCACGGCACATCCTGTTGTTCGAGCCTGGCGATGATCTCATCACTGGCAAAGCCAAGCAGCGCCTCCTGCGTTAGCCGTGTGCGCGCATCTTTGTTTATCTCGCGTAGCTCGGCCGTGGCGAAACGCTCGTCCTGCAGAAAGTCAGGCCGTTCAACCGCGCTGGCAAGGCCATGCCAGTCCTTGTCTGCCACTACCGCCACACTGATGTACCCATCCGTCGTTTCATAGATCAGATCGATATACGACTGCGCAGTTTCGGCTTCCAATTCATCGCCAACAAAAGTGTGTCCGCCCAGATCCGAGCTCCACAGAAAAAATACCAGCGTATCGAGCATCGAGATGCGAATGCTCTGTCCCTCGCCGCTGCGCGCACGGGCATACAGCGCCGCCGAGATCGCCTGCGAGGTCTGAATCGCCGTCAGCTTGTCCGGCACGATGGTCCGCACCAGCCGCGGACGCTGCTCATCCGATCCGCCCTGTACGCTGGTCAAACCCGACACCGCCTGAATCAGCGGATCAAAGACCGGCTTTTGCGCATAGGGCCCGGAATCGCCAAAGCCACAGATCGACACATAGATGATGTCCGGTCGAATCGCACGAATCGCCGCCTCGCCAATACCCATACGCTCGGCAACGCCCGGTCGAAAGTTCTGCACGAACACATCAGCACCCTTAACGATCGCCTGCAGCGCCTCCACCGCGCCTGACTTCTTCAGATCCAGGCACACCGAGCGTTTGTTGCGATTGTTATTGACGAAAGAGGCCGAGAAATCCCCGCGCCGAGTCGCCACATGCCGGGCAAAATCCCCGCGCGGCGACTCCACCTTGATCACATCCGCCCCCTGATCCGCCAGCATCATCGTGCACAGCGGCCCGGAGATCATAGTTGTCAGGTCGACGACGGTTACATCGTTGAATGGTCCGGCCATTGGGGATCCGTTGATGATGGGTGCCGGACCATTCTATTGCAGGTGAGCTGTGAGATGCGACTGCGACAGATCGGTCACGCTGCACATGTCAGTTGCTTTAGTCGAAACGTAGAAACCCACTTACTCAGGACGTGGTCACAGGACTGAGGCTTTGCCGATAGTCCGACTCATGGTATTCCCGAAGGTAAACTGTCCCCACAGTCTCACCAAGAGGAAAAACCATGAGTCGATTCAATAAGCTATCACACACGATATGGCACTGTCAGTATCACATAGTATGGACACCGAAATACCGGTACGAAGTGCTGACTGTCGCGGTGAAGGATGAGGTTGAGCGGTGTATCCGTGCGTTTTCGGAACAGAAGAAATGCGCTGTAGTCGAGTTGAATGTTCAGATAGATCACGTTCATTTGATCGTGATGGTGCCACCGAAAGTGTCGATTTCGGACTTTGTCGGGACGATAAAGGGCCGCACAGCAATCCGAGTCTTCAACAAGTTTCGGAATTTGAAACGTAAGCCGTACTGGGGCAACCACTTCTGGGCAATAGGGTATTGTGTAGATACAGTAGGTCTGGACTCGGCGAAGATCCAGGCTTACGTTAAGTGTCAGGACAAGAAAGATCAGCAAGTAGAACAGAGCCAACTGAGTCTATAACCTAGAACATTAGCGGGGCGGTTCGGCCTAGCCGTCTCAGACGGCTAGGCATAGCAGACCCCTCTGCGGTCAACCAACCCCACACCCTCTGGGTGTGGATCTTTTAGTGTAAATGTATTTTACCGTCGCCTTTTCCAAAGATAGTAACCGTCGCAAAACTACGCACTTTGGCGCGACACACTGGCCTGCTGCTGTTCTCGGACTCCGCGTAATACAATTCAAGTTAAAAGGGGCATAGCAAATATTGGCAGCTACTATTGCAGTCCCATCTCACGTCTACAAGCTCCCCTTACTCAGGCTTCGGTATCAAATTCAGCATTCCGATCGCCTTCTGCACATCATCCGGCCAGATCCAGAGCCGATAGGGTTCTGGTATTCCCATGTAACTCTCTGGGCCAAATACTTCCCGCGAGCGCATGTCTGCACAGTATCGACTGCGCCACTTTAGCTGATCCGGGAACGACAGATCCTGTCCTGAAATGAGTTTCTCGGTAATGCCATGCAATTTTTCGCACATACGATATTCATACGCTGGAAGAAATAGCGCGTCGGCGTATTGGCCTTGTTCTGCATCTTGTGCAGCAACAGCAGCTTCGAGAAAGAGTGGGAGGTCCAACTCTCCAGGGATGCTCGGGAAGAGCACAAACGGCATAGCCCAGCCACTTTCAATCAAGTCGAGGTTAAACGTCGCTCGCTCCTTCCTGCTCATTTGCGCGCGCTCACTTTGACTGTAAGACGGTGCGGCGTAGGCTAGAAGCCGACCAAAGTTATCAAATGGACTGTCGGCTGATCGAAGAAAAAGCTTTCGCTTGCTGCCACTGGGGCGGGTGAGTCGTTCATCGCTTTTCGTTTTGAAAAATTCGCTCGCCTGTTGTCCTTGCTCGAATTGAAGTGTTCCAGCGCTGCCGGACTGAAGTTTTGGCAAAATATGGTCGCGAAACGCGTTGGTGACAGGTGCCTTGCCTTGCTCCATCCACTCGGCAAGTTGAAGGAATTCCTGGTTAATGTTGTCTGCCCCATTGCTCGATTTGGCTGTTACCTCTGGGGTATCAATTGATAGCATGCGTATTGGCATGCGAATGTTTGGCGTGTCTCCGTCAGAAACATCTACCAGAGACTTAGATCCTAGTGAGGGCAGGTTTTGCCCCGCTGGCGTCCAAAGAATTTCTACTGAATCAAACACAATTTCCTCCTGCATGGCTGGCCCTACGCGCAAGCGGGGCAAGGCGCTGGCGGCTTTTCAGGCCATTTCACAGTTTATTAAAGCAAACCTGATCAACAATTTGAAGCGAAAAAACCCATCCTCAGGCTGTCCGGCTATCAGCGCCTTTCCTGGTGTCGCCTTTGAGGCTCGGTGTGCGCCTCTTGTGTTGGTCCGTACTCCGGTTGTTTAATTACTTTCGAGAATGACTGTTGAAGGACTTGCGACGAGTTGAGTGTGATTCCTGGATCAGTACCAATACGGATCCGGGTTGGTCGCCGCGCGAGGCAGATCTCAAGTGCCTGCCGCCATCGCGACTGCCTCTTTGATCTGAGCATCGGTTACCTCCATTTTCATTAGCGAGGTGGTACTGGCGGAGACGCAGTACTGACACGGAATCTGCGTCGCCACGGCGATTGCGATCACGGCCCTGGTCTTTTTGTCTAATTCGTTGTCCGTAATCATTGCCTTGTAGCCGTCGAGGATCGCAGCCGTTGCTTTTTGTGGCATCGAATGCCTGATGGCCAGGCGGAGGTGTTGTCGCTTACCCAATATCGACCATATGGTCTATTGACTTGTTAGTGATGACGGATAATTCTTAATTCGAACTTCAATGACGTATTGGTGGGCAGTTGAAATTTGCGGGAACTGTTTTCCAAAACATGGAGCAGTAAATATCATGGAATGCTGGATCTCGGATGATCACGGCAAGGAGACAAAATTGCGAAAGTCAGTTTTCGAAAAAGTTTTTTCGACGATATGGTTACTGAGTGCATTGACAGCTTCTGCGGAGCAGGTGAGTTACGATTTCACCTTTGAAGTCGCCACGGCCAGATACCTCGGATCGGATTCGAACATTGAACCGTTTGTTGCGACAGTTGGTGAGGTGATAACCGGCACGCTTTCCTACGACACATCATCTCAGGGTACGACGGTGGGTGACACCACACGCTATCCCCAGACGGGATTAAACGCAGGATTGGCAATTCCCCAATCCAATGGGGTCAACTGGCAGTCTGATTCCCTTAGTGTCCGTGTGATAGATCGGGATATGGGCAGGGATGTTGTGATTTTCGAGGCGACAAGCTCTGATGGCGCAACAATCAGCCTACCTGGATTGGCCGTAGATTTTTTAAGGTTAAGTTTGTTTTACGATACAGCCGCGTTCGGGGATATTACGCTACAGGCAGACTACCCCATGCCGGTTCCTATCCCGGGTCAGGAGCTGGATATCAGAGCGGTGGACGACAATAATTCCGAGTTTCGTGTCTTCGGCAGGTTGTTGTCGCTCGATCGGGTGATTCCGGAACCGCCTCAAGTCTGCGGCCAGATTGCGCTTCCATCAGCGCCAGAGTTCGAGGATGACCAGGTTTATAGTTGCGCGGGTGATTTTACTTCGACCGGCCGGTTCGACGCAGATTCCCAGTCTGATTTACAGGCCTATATGATGGGTGGATACGGTAACGTCGGTGATGGGGTAATGAAGAATTTGCGGGTCCGGTTTAACCCGGATCCGAACACGGTTATTGCGTCGCCGTGTTCGATAAATTTTATTGGTGATCGTGATGTTCCGGTTCTTGTCGACAATCTCACGCTGCTGGCCGGCAATACCGCGCGTGTCAGGCCCCGAAGTGGTGATATGACGGTATCCGGGAATTTGACTCTGGTCTCACGCGATGAGTTGGCTATTCTGAATTCTGCAGGCTCGGTTTCGGTGGGTGAACTGTGTCTTCAAGGGCCGATAGTGAGAGTGAAGACTGCAGGACGTACAACGGCTGATCTGGCCACGTTAGCGGCGACAGATGGATTAGCGGAACCGGTCAATGTGGATCGCACACTGGAGATTTCCAACTTTGCACTGGAGGATTCGGTGCTGAGACTTAAAGCGAGGATGGCCGAGGAAGGCCAGTAACTTTCCTTAGGATGAGATCACAGGCCAGGTGTGCGCTGACTGGAAACCTGAGCTGAAATCTGATGCTGCGGTGATGGCCCTGAGTTGTTGAATGCCCGCTACCGTTTGCACAAAATTGCGACTGTCTCAGCTCACAGTTTCTCGGGCTATTCTGGACCTGTACCTGGACCGGGAAATTGGCGCAATGTCGTTTTGCTTCCCAAAGGTCAAGACCCTGTAGCCGATACGAATCCCTGCTCAGACGCCCGTATTTACCGCCGCCGAATAAATCTCCTTAAGCGCCTCTGCCGATTCATCCGCGACTATCACATAGTATTGATTGTCGGCGATCCAGCTTGCGGTGCCGAGGCCGTGGCGCTCGCCAAGCCGCACGTGCTGTTCTTTCTCACCGAACGATGGCATGAAACACAGGGCCAATGGTGTGTGCCCTTCTTTGGAGTAGACGAGCTGCACCAGTGTCTGGCCGTTGTAGCCGAGTTCCTGGGCGCGGACGAATTCGTAGCCGGTGTCGCTGAGGTCGGGCAGGGTGGTGCGGATGCCTGTGGCTTTGGCTATGCGCGCGAGTTTTTCCTGGGTGGCCGGCAGATCGGGCGTGATCTGGTTGACGGTGTTGGCGACGTATAACGTTTGGTAATCGGCGACGCGGTTGACCCAGTCGCGGTGTTGGTTGTCTGGATCAGAGTATTCGGCTGTGCCGGTGGTGATGCTGGCCTGGTCGTCGTGGCTTTTGTTTTTGCTGACTCCAAGGCCGAATCCAACGCCAACACTCAGTAACAGGCAGGCGGCTTGTGCGGCTGGTACGTACCAGGACTTACGTTTTTTGCTATCGGTGGAATCGAGTCGAGTGTGGTCGTCGCGAGTGACTCTGACTAGATTGCTGATGTCGGTTTTGAGTTGATCGGTTATGGGCGCCAGCGGTTGCTGTTCAAATGCGGCCTTGTAGGGCAACTGGGAGGCATCGAGGGCGGCCAGCGTATCGGCGAGTTCCGGATCGTGCGCTGCGGCTTCGAGCAGGCGTTGCTTGCGTTCATCGCTCAGAGCGTTGTCTGCGTACAGGACTAGATCGTCATCTGTCGGTGTCATACCTTACTCCTGAACTGGGGTGACGTACTCTGTTCTGCCTGGTTGTTGCTGGTCTGGAGTTTGCCAATGGCCACCCGGGCTCTGGCGAGGCGGCTCATGATAGTACCAATGGGTACGTCGAGTATATCAGCCGCTTCGCGATAGCTACATCCTTCCACATTCACCAGTATCATGACGACGCGTTGCGCTTCCGGGAGTTTGTTGACGGCTTCGTATACCTGCTCCAGAAAGACATTATTCTGTGCGGCGTCTGATTGGGTGTTGGCACTGAGTGGGGTTATGGTTCCGTGTGCGGATTCGATGGTGGATGCGGCAGTGTCGAGTGAATCGTGGGCGCGCATTTTTCTGGAGCGTAGTTCGTTTAGCCAGATGCGGTGCTGGATCTGGAAAAGCCAGCTACGAAATTTGCCGGTGGGGGTGTAGGTGCTGCGCTTTTCCAGCGCGCGAACGCAGGTGCGCTGGACCAGGTCGGAGGCATCGTCGGCATTGGCGGTGATCCGCATCGCGAATCTCCAAAGCGCGTCGAGCTCTGCTTCCAGGGAAGCGGCGACGTCGAATTGAGAGGTGCTCAATGCAATGGGCCTCCAGTGCCGGTAATGGGTGCTCTGGCACGAAAAATACGTTGATGATTCGAGGCTGGAGAGCAATCGAATTGGATTGACGCAGTGGATAGAGAGCGGGCGCTATTCATAACAACTTTCGACTATAATCTGCGCTAAAAATTCAATGTTAGCGTGCTGTCCAATGTGGATATTTTTTGGATTGTCTAAGTTTTTTTTCAGCTTTGATCGTTTGGAGAAAATGTTCTTGTTGCAACATACGCGCGTCTCTCTAGGTTCTGGAAAACTCAGCGCGAATGATCGCGAAAAGTTGCTCAAGTGCTATGGGTGATTCATCGGCGACGAGTGCAAATCTTTGATTGTGCGCGATCCAGTCGGCCACTGACAGATTGAGGTGTTTCACTATCTTCAAGGTCGTATCTGCATCGTTGGCGGCAGGCATAAAACATAATGCCAGTGGTGGTTTGCCTGCTTTGTTGTACACCAACTGTAATACCGGTTGACCCTCATAGCCCAGTTCCTGCACGCGAGCAAATTCGTAGCCTGCGTCACTGAGATCCGGAATCGCGGCCTTTAGCCCCAACGTGCGGGTGAGCCTTTCGATGATAGCGTTTGCGGATTTCCAGTCGGCTTTTATATGTGCCGTCGTATTGGGTACATACAGTGACTGGTAATTGAGTACACGATCTACCCATTCGATGTGCGATGCACTGCGCGGGTGTTGAACCGTGCTGTTGTTCCAGTAGTCGGCCAGCGGTGCTTTACCTATCGCGAATCCCAGGCCGACACACAAGGCAAGGCTTGCAGCTTGTGCGAGTGTGATGGGCAATCGTTTGCGTGAACGGAGATTTGTGGCGGGGGCCACGCCAAGCTCACGTGTGACACGCGTGAGGTTGTGCAAATCGTCGCGCAGTTTCTCGGGTACCTCTGGCATACGCTGTTGATTAAAGGCGGCTTTGAACGGCAGGCGTGACGCATCCAGTGCTGCCAGGGTATTGGCAAGTGTTGCGTCATTGGCGGCGGTTTGCAGCAGGCGCTCTTTACGCTCCGGGTCGAGCAGGCCATCGGCGTACAGGACGAGATCCGTATCGTCGTGCTTCATGGCAAGCTGCTCACGGCCTGCATCGACACTGTGCTGGCAGGCTTGCACACCCGATCCGAAGGCGTGCGGCCTTGCTGTTGCGAGCCAATAGCCACGCGTGCGCGGGCGAGTCTGCTGATTACCGTATCCACGGAGACATCCAGAATTCCCGCCGCATCGGCGTAGGAAAATTCCTCGACGCAGACCAACAGAATGACCAGCCGCTGAGCCTCGGGCAGTTGATTGATCGAATCGCACAGTTGCCCGTTGAAGCAACCGGCTGGGAACCCTTTGGCTGGTCGCGAGCCAGGCATCGACGGGGCGCTTTTGTCATTGACGGCAGTCAGGCCCGTGCCGCTTTCGCGCAGTTCCTGGCGCCAGATGCGAAATTCGTGGGCGAGCAGCCAGCTGCGCATTTGGCGACGGCCGGGATAGTCGGGGCGTCGCTCCAGTGCACAGACAAACGTGCGACGAACCAGCGTTTCTGCGGTTTGCGTGCAATTCGTCAGGTGCAGGGCGACGCGCCACATCACATCCAGCTCATCTTCAAGCGCGGTATGGATGGTGGGGGTAGCGTGCGTCATACCGTGTTAACACGTGAGTGCTCAACCTTATTCCACGCAAGCCTGGTGGGCGTTGGCGAATCCGGAGTATGGCGACGGCGCGGGCTGCGTGGCGATTGTGGCTCGGGTCACTTAGAATCCACTGCATCCCGCTGACAAATTCTCAACCGGATCACATGGCCAAGCTCTACTTTTACTTCTCGTCGATGAATGCGGGAAAGTCGACGGCGCTGTTGCAGTCGAGTTACAACTATCAGGAGCGAGGCATGAATCCGCTGGTGTTGGCGCCGGCGCTGGACGATCGCTACGGCGTGGGCCGAGTAACCTCGCGCATCGGGCTGGATACCGAGGCGATCATCTTTCAGGCGGAACAGAATCTCCTGGAGCTGGTGGCCGAGCAACATGACAACAAGCCGGTGCACTGTGTGTTGATCGATGAGGCGCAGTTCATGAGCCGCGAGCAGGTTCACCAGCTAGGTGAGGTGTGTGATCGGCTGGATATTCCGGTGCTGGCCTATGGCCTGCGCACTGATTTTCAGGGTGAGCCGTTCGAGGGCAGCAAATATCTGCTGTGCTGGGCCGATAATCTCAAGGAGATCAAGGCAATCTGCCACTGCGGGCGCAAGGCGACGATGGTAGTCCGGCGCGATGAGAACGGCCAGGTAGTGAAGGACGGTGCGCAGATCGAGATCGGTGGCAACGATCGCTATGAGTCAACCTGTCGTCGACACTTCAAGGAGGCGTTTGCGTGATGCACCGTCATAAACACAGATCCTGCTACTCGTTGGATCAAAGTGGTGTCTGACATGAGTACCACACGACGCTGGCTGGGCTGGATTGGCTGGTGCTGGGGGTTGGCAGGCTTTCTCGGCCTGCTTGTGTTTGCCATCGTGCGGTTGGCGCCGATCGCCTGGCAGGCACTGCAGCAATCGCTTGGCTGGGCTCACTGGCTGGTATTTGGTGTGAATCTGGTGATGATGGCCTACTACGAGGGCTATAAGGGTTTCCAGAAAGGCTACTCACCTCGGGTAGTGGCGCGTGCCGAGTATTTGCGGGCACACCCCGGTTGGCTGGCAGTTTTATTGGCGCCAGCGTTTTGCATGGCCTATTTCCACTCGACCCGCCGGCGCATGGTGTCGGTCTGGATATTGACCGTCACGATTGTGATGCTGGTAGTGCTGATCCGGCTGTTGCCGCAGCCCTGGAGAGGGCTGCTCGATGCCGGCGTGGTGCTGGGCTTGTCTTGGGGCGTTGTCGCGACGGTGGTGGCGGCTGTCCAGGTGATGTCGGGTGCGCGTGAACCGGTGAATCCGGATTTGCCCGAGCCCGTCGGGCAGGCGGCGTCAGGCCGGGGATAGTACTTCCAGTTTGGCATAGGCCATCACCAGCCACTTGCTGCCGGCTTCTTCGAAGTTCACATAGACGCGCGCGTGCGCACCCTGGCCTTCGTAGTCGGTGACGGTGCCCTCGCCGAATTTGCTGTGTCGCACGCGCTGGCCGAGGGCAATGCCGGTCTGGTTTTCCTCGCGAAGGGTTTTTCGCGGCGGGTTGATCATCGGCCGCGAGACTTGCAGCCTGGGTCGGATCTCCTCGACGTGTTCAGACGGAATTTCGCCGATAAAGCGCGATGGCATGTTGAACTGATCGCGGCCGTAGAGGCGTCGTTGTTCAGCCATGCACAGGTAGAGCTTTTTCTCCGCCCGAGTGATACCGACGTAACAGAGTCTGCGCTCCTCTTCCATGCGGCCCGGCTCTTCGGCGGACCGTTGATTGGGAAACAATCCCTGCTCCATGCCGGTAATGAAGACGTTCGGAAACTCCAGCCCTTTGGCAGAGTGCATTGTCATGAGCTGCACGCAGTCTTCCCATTCGTCGCCCTGCTGATCGCCCGCTTCGAGCGAGGCGTTGGCGAGAAAGGCATCCAGCGCCGTCATCTCGGGCATGTCTTCGAAGGTTTGCGGCTCGACCGCGGCTGCGTTGACGAGTTCCTGCAGGTTTTCGACCCGGGATTCGCCTTTCTCGGAACGATCTTTCTGGTAGTGCTCGAGCAGACCGCTGTGTTCGACGACGTGATCAACCATTTTATCCAGCGCCATGCCTTCGGTGTCCTGGCGCAGCTTGATGATCAGGCGAACAAAGCCGCCGACCGCGGTCGCGGCGCGACCTTTAAGGGCGCCACAGCTGAGTATTTCCGCACAGGCGCGCCACAGTGACACGCCGGCGTCGCGGGCGGCATCGCGAATTTGCGTCAGGGTTTTCTCGCCCACACCGCGAGTGGGTTGGTTGACCACGCGCTCGAACGAGATATCGTCGTCTGGCTGGCTGATCAGCCGCAAATAGGCCAGTGCATCCTTGATTTCCATGCGCTCGAAAAACCGCATGCCGCCATAAATGCGATAGGGCATGGCAACTTGCACCATGGCCTCTTCCAGTGCCCGCGACTGGGCATTGGAACGATACAGAATCGCACATTCAGCGCGTAGTCCGCCGCTGCTGGTGTGTTCGAGGATTCGGTCGACGACAAAGCGCGCCTCGTCGCTCTCGTTGTAGGCGCTGTAGAAGGTGATGGGCTCGCCATCGCCGCCATCAGTCCAGAGGTTCTTGCCAAGGCGATCGTCGTTGTATTCGATCAGCGCGTTGGCTGCTTTGAGGATATGGCCGGTCGAGCGGTAGTTCTGTTCGAGCCGGATGATTCGGGTGTCGGAAAAATCCTGATGGAAATTTAGGATGTTCTCCACTTTGGCGCCGCGCCAGCCGTAGATGGATTGATCGTCGTCGCCCACGGCGAACACACAGCCCTTGTCGCCGGCCAGCAGGCGCAACCAGGCGTACTGGATGGTGTTGGTGTCCTGGAATTCGTCGACCAGAAGATGCTGAAAACGCTTTTGATAGTGGGCCAGCAGGTCTTCGTTATCGCGCAGGGTCTCGAGGTTGCGCAACAGCAGCTCGGCAAAGTCAACCGCACCTGCCAGCTCGCAGGCCGTCTGGTAGGCAGTGTAGATCCGAATGTACTGCTGCTCGGTTGGGTCGCCATCGTCGCGGATGTGCTGCGCGCGCAGGCCCTCATCTTTTTTGTTGTTGATGTACCACATGGCGTTGCGCGGTGGCCAGCGGGTCTCGTCGAGATCGAGCCCGCGCATCGCGCGCCGCACCATGCGAAGCTGATCTTCGGCATCGAGTATCTGAAACGATTGAGGCAGGCCGGCCTCTTTCCAGTGGGTGCGCAAAAAGCGATGCGACAAGCCATGAAACGTGCCGACCCACATGGGGCCGATGGAGGTGCCCAGCAATCGCTCCACGCGCGAGCGCATCTCGCCCGCCGCCTTGTTGGTGAAGGTAACCGCCAGCAGACCCCAGGGGCTGATTCCCTCGACTTGATTGAGCCAGGCGATGCGGTGCGTCAGCACGCGGGTTTTGCCGCTGCCGGCGCCCGCCTGAATCAACAGATGGCCGCGCTCGGCGGTCACCGCGTCGCGCTGTTCGGGATTGAGTGAATCGAGTATGTGCGATACGTCCATCGGCCAAAGTCTAACAGACCGAACCCGGCCGGATCAGCTCAAATCCATGTGTCGGGGCGACGGTTTAGCCGGGCTGTGAAGTGCGTGAATCGCTCGGCGACAGTTAGCGGGGCAACAGCATTTGTGGGGGAATGGCGGCCTGCAGACGGCTCGACACATGAATGATGGCGGCCATTGATTGTTGCTCGACGTTGACGGCTGTCAGGCTGACTTGTGGTGCGTGCGCAGTCACCTGTATGCCGCCAGTCTTGTCCGGGTTGCCCAGCGTGCTGGCAATGTTCTGCTCAAGACGCTGGATCGATTCGGTCAGGTCCATGCGGGATTCGCGGATTACGGCTTGCAGAATCTGCTCGTTTAACAGTGTCGCCAGTACACGCCACAGCTCGTTGTCGATGATTCGTGTCAGGCGGATGTCGTCAAAGTGAAGCGAGCGGCCCTCTTTGCCGGCCATTGGCTGCGCACTGAGGTACAAGGTGCCACGGCTGTCGAACCAGCTCGAGGCGGCGCGAGCGGTGAAATCGATTTTGAAAATCAGCCTCTCACCGGATGGGTACAATTCAATGGCGTTGATCGTGAGGTTTGTTCCACCCGCTGCCTGAAAGCGTTTGCCGACCATCTTCTCGGTGAGCAGGCGGGTTAGCGCATCGTAGCTCAGGCGCAACAGCAGATTGAAATCCACCGTACCGGGTTGTGACTCGATGCGCTTGCGCGCGGGCAGCCCGATGGAGGTTTGCGGTGTCTTGCGCGCCTTGATCGCCGCCTCGCCTGAAAGTGTTTCGGTGATCGCATCAACCGACAGACTGAACGAGAGATGATCGCTGTGGGCAACGCTGCCCGAGAAGGCGAGACCGGTCGGTGCGATCTTCAGCAAGGTTTCGTCCTCACCCGGCAGGCGAACGGGAATCAGGTGGGTCTTCCATTGAGCGCTCAACCGGCTGCGAAAGTGGTTGCAATCGATAGTCTGTGCGAGGTGTTGCGAGAGTTTTGGCAGTTGTTTTTGGAGTGCGCGATCGACGGAACTGCGCAGGTTGATTTTCATTCGACCCAATACGCGCAGGCGCGGCTCGCTCAGCCATTGGTATGTCAGGGTGCTCTTGACGACGGGGCACCACTGCTCATCGACATCCAGTTCGATATCGGCGATGACTTCCAGTGCGCCGTTTAGATCTTTGTTGCGCAAACCCAGTAGTTTCGCCGCACCGCCCTCGATACTGACGACGCCATCAAATTGGAGTGGCAGCTTGAGTCGCACGCGCTCATGATTGTTGCTGAGCGCAATCTGGCCGGTGCGCCGAATGGTGTAATTCCACACCGCGGTGGCGCAGACTTTTTTTCCGAGCACATTATCGCAACCACGCTTGCGGCCATCGCCGCGATAGGGTTCAGCACTGGCGGCTTCGGCTGCTTGCTGCAGGTGTTGGTAAGGCAAGCGTGCTTGCAGACCGAGTTTGCTGTCGACTGGCTGTAATTGAATCTTCGAGAAGCGATGTGGCGGTTCGATCGATAGCTGACGATCCTGGGCGCGATACCACTGGCCGAGTAGGGCCATTGCAATCAGCCCGAACACGATCAGTAGTACCGCGATTAATAGCAGGCCGCCGCTTAGTGCAGAGCCGGATTGCATGCGTGCTGGTTTGACAGGAAAATCCATGGGGTGGATTGAAACATACAAAGCCTGGATGAATTCAGCGACGCGTCGTTTTTCGGTGAATCATGCCGGCGGGTCGCTGGATCGGGCCGTTTGCGGCTGCCGTACGGTAAGTTATTCCCGGTGCAGATGTTGATGCATATCGTCAATCGTCTCGGGCAGGGTTCGCGGTCGCCAGTGGACGCTTGAGAGGAGTTTATCGAGGTTCATGGAGCAGTCGGCCGGTCGCGGCTCGGCAAAAGACAACTCTGCTGCCTTGATTGGATTGATCAGGGTTGGAGAAAAATCAAAGCGATTGCAAACGGCCCGTGCAAATTCAACCCGATTGACGCTTTGCAAGCCGCCAACATTGTAGACGCCTGGCGCTATATCAGTTGGCTTCTGCACAAGTTCTGTCAGCAGTGAGGCGAGATCCGGCAGGTAGAGCACCGAGCGATATTCATCCTCGAATAGATTAACCCGTTCTTCTGCTCGCAACTGATTGATGAGTGTGTGCGAAAAAGGTAGCGCATTGCCACTGCCCAGCCCGTAGGTCAGCGCGAGCCGGAGGATAATGGTTTGAGCACCGCTTTGAAAGACATGCGATTCACCCTCAAGCTTGGTCTGGCCATAGGTGTTAAGCGCAATGGCATCATCGGTTTCGCGGTAGTCGCCTTTGCGACCGTCGTAGACCTGATCGGTTGAAAAATGTATCAAAGTGATGCCGCGCGCATTGCATATGCTGGCGATTCGCTCTGGCACCACGGTGTTGATGAGACGGGCGGCGCCGGGATCATCGTGGCATTGTCGATCAGTGGCGAGTGCCGCTGCGTTAATGACAACGTCGGGCCTGGTCTGTTTGAAAAGGTCATCCAGATCCGCAGCGGCAAGATCGATGTGCAGGGGCTGCCAGTCGCCCGTCGGTATCGCTGATCGGTTAGCGATCGCCGTTAGCTGATGGGTCTGCGAAAGAACCGGCAAAAGACTTCTGGCGAGCTTTCCGCTGGCACCGGTAAAGAGCAAACGCCTGCCGTTGTGTTTTGATAAATCCACGTTGGATCATTACTCCTTAATTTTAACAATACCCCTGTCGGCACTGGCATGGCCGGTGCATTTACCTGTGGCTAAGGCGGCATTGCCACGACCCGTCACAAAGCAGGGGTATTCGTGAAACTGGTTCACTCGATAGGAACGCAGCTGAAATCACTTCTGGTTCTGTTGCAGTTTACTGCATGGGCACTGTTGATTGCGGCGAGCGCGGCGACAGTTCATGCCAGAGATTATCCCAACGGCACTGACAATCTGCCGATGGCGCCCGACACGCCTCAAGCCGATCTCGCCGTATTTGAATCACTGGTTGAAATCAGAGCGACAGTTACCCCTTCAGCGCGCACTGCCCGTGACTATGGCACTCTGCGATCCGGCAGTGGTGTGGTGCTGGATTCCAGCGGACTGATTGTGACCATCGGCTACGTGGTCGCCGAGGCTGAGTCGATCGAGCTGACTTTTAACAATGGGTCTGTGCGCGAGGGCCGGGTCATCGCCTTTGATGATCACAATGGCCTTGCACTGCTGCGTCCTCTGAGCGAAGTCGTCACAACACCTGTGCTGTTGGGCAAGTCGAAGGGGCTGAAGAAGGATCAAAAGGTGATGATCCTCGGTGGTGCCGGGCCCGAAAGTGCCCAGAGCGTCTCAATCGGAAAAATTTCGCAATTTGCCGGTGGCTGGGGTTACGTCGTTGACAATGCAATTCATACCCACCCGCCGAATACCGATTTCAGTGGTGCGGCGCTCCTGACCGAAAAAGGCGAACTCGTGGGTGTCGGGGCGCTGGTCAGCATCGACATCGATATCGATCCAAAAGTCCGCGTACCGGGCAATGTGTTTGTGCCGGTAGACGAACTCACTCGCGTGCTGGGTCAACTGATTGTGTCCGGTCGGCAGGAGCAACAGCGCGCCTGGCTGGGTATGGAGGCGCGGAAAACCAAGCAGGGCATGGTAGTGAGTCGTGTGGTCGACGGTGGTCCGGCGGCTGCGTCCGGCATCACCAGCGGAGATCGAATCGTCGCTGTCAATTAACAGGCGGTCAGGGATCTGGCGGACTTCTACAC
>CAZYDV010000008.1:0-43509 GCA_964646405.1 uncultured Granulosicoccaceae bacterium
ATCGCAAGCTTCAATCGAAAGATGCGTCCTGAAATCGAGACCACCTTTGTGTCGGCATCCAGCGAATACAGTTTCATTTCATCGAGTCTGGTGCGTGAGATCGCCGCGCTCGGCGGCGATGTGTCAGGCTTTGTCGATGAGCCTGTCGAGCAGGCGCTGAAGACGGCATTCGGTTAGCTGGCATGGCGTTGATCATCACCGACGTTTGCATCAATTGCGATATGTGCGAACCAGAGTGTCCGAATGGTGCGATCACTCAGGGCATCGAGATCTACGAGATCAACCCTGCGCTGTGCACCGAGTGCGTTGGACACTTCGACCAGTCGCAATGTGTTGAGGTCTGCCCGGTCGAGTGCATTCCCCACGATCCGGAGCACGTCGAAACCCGTGAACAGTTGATGCAGAAGTATCAATGGCTGACGGGCCAAACGAGTTAAGCCTTGCCGATCAGCTCTGGCAGTCAGGGCAGTAGAACGATGATCGTTGCCCGATCGTGCGCTGTTTGATCTCTGACTCGCAACGTCGGCACGGTTCTCCGGTCCGCCCGTATACGTTTAATGTCTGCTGAAAGTAACCTGGCTCGCCAGACGAGTTGACGAAATCACGCAAGGTTGTACCGCCCATTTTTATGGCTTCACTTAGCACCTGGCGAATGGTTTCTGCGATGGTCAGATATTGTTTGCGGGTGACGCGGCAGGCGGCTCTGGCCGGCCGGATACCGGCTGCAAACAGCGCCTCGTTTGCGTAGATATTGCCCACGCCGACGACCACATGGTTGTCCATCAGGAAATTTTTCACGGCCACTTTTTTGCGCCGGGACATCCTGAATAGATGCTCGCCATTGAACTCATTGCCCAATGGTTCTGGTCCGAGTGTACGGAGTAAGGCGTGGTCTTCGACTGGTTGGTCGGTCCAGAGAATCGCGCCAAAGCGCCGTGGGTCGTGGTAGCGAATGATCGCGCCGTCGGCGAGTTCGAATTCGACGTGATCGTGTTTGCGCTTTGGCTCTGGGTTTTCGATGACACGCAAGCTGCCAGACATGCCCAGGTGAATGATGATAGAGCCGGCGGAGGTATCCACAATCAGGTATTTGGCCCGGCGTCGTAGTGCGATTACCGAGGCGCCATCGCAGTGGCTGATCGTCTCTGGCACAGGCCAGCGAAGGCCGCGGTGATGCACGTGGATGCGTGTGATGGTTTTACCCAAAAGCCAGGGTTCGATGCCGCGCAGTGTGGTTTCAACCTCTGGGAGCTCGGGCATTGACGATCTTTGTGGTTAGATATTCGGCGGCGACAGACCCAGTTGCGCGGTGGTGGTCGGATCCAACACGTACAAGTATCCGGTGCCTTGACGATGCAGCGCGACCTGATCGTCAGCATTGTACAGCGAGTAGGTTTCGGTTTTGCCGTTTGCCAGTTGAATATCGATTTCGCCTAACGCGATCTGATCGGCTTCGAGCGCGAGCAGATGGCTCGCCTCGAGAGTGGCCGCTGCACAGGGGGTTGTCTGAGCCCCGCAAATATCGGCGATTTTTCGATTCGCAGCCATTTGCACGTCTGCCTGAATGAGTGGCACCACGCGGTCGGGGTGCAGGTAGATTCGATCGTTTGCCACGACGTAGCGAAGACCACTAACCGGCTCGATCGTTTTGAATTCGAATACATGCTGATCGATTTCAAGGCGAGCAACGTTGGGAAGACTGGCAATTTGCGGTATGTCGGTGAGCGAGTAGGATCTCGCGGAGCGATGGTTGCTCGCCAGCATATGCTCAATGACCTGCGGGTTTGCGGGGGCGGCGAATGGCAGAAGCACGTGCCATTGATTGTCTATGCGCGTGAATTCAATTTGCCGTTGATCATTGCCCAGTACCAGTTGCGCCGCGTTCGATGTGGAAAAGATCGCCGAGCGGGATAGTTGAGTCTTTTGCGCGTTGTGGTCCACACCCAGCGTGATGAGCAGGGCGGCGCAGGCAATCACGATCCAATGCGTGGGTATCTGGCGGGCGGAGATATCAGCCATGCCGACGTCGATACCAAACACCAGTGGCGACTGCCAGCAGCGATGCTGGTAGCAGCAACAACGCCAGTGCTGAAGTGGCGAGAATCGCGGAGTTGCTGATATTCACTTCCCGGTCTGCCGGGACCGGGTAGCTGACGGCAATCAGGTCATGATCGTCTGAGATCCAATTGAACAGGCGACCGCCAAACTCCCGATTGCCGCCATTGCCGATCCATGCATCTGCCAGAAAGTCGCTGTCCCCCGCGACGACAACGCGCTGCAATTGTCCATTGCCTAAGCTGCGCTCCAGTGCCAGGACCAGCGTCAACGGGCCACTGATCTCGCGCTCGTCGTCGCCGTGTTCTACGGTGCCGCTCACCGGACCGGTCTCGTTCCAGGCGCGTTCGCCGGTTTGTACCACGGGCACGGCGCGCCACTCGCGAAGCTCGGGTAGCTCAATCGCGACCGCCTGAGGGAAGAGCGTCACTGAGTCGAATCCGGTGGTGACCTCGTCGCCGCTATAGCGCGCCGCGATGGCGAAGTCTGGTCGATCAATTTGCAGCCGCTGTGCGTCCAGATCGACGACGACACCGGCTGTGCGGCGTAAGCCCAGTTCGTATTCCAGTGCCGTCAGACCATCATCGCTGCCAGGTTCTGTCAGCCACAACAGATTGCCACCACGGGAGATGTAACCGAGCAGAGCTGCGACTTCAACGGGAAGAAAGCGTTGCATCGGGCCGGCGATAACCAGCATCCCAAGCTCGTCGTCGAGCGCCTGGGATAACTTCACGGTCTCGAGCGTGTAGCCCGTGCTGATGAGATGTCTGGCAAAGATCGCCAGATCTGCCGGTGTCTTGCCATCGATCGCGCGCTCCGCGTGACCACTGACGAAACCGACTCGGCGTTCGGCATTGCGCAGTAATCGCTGCAACGCCAGGGTGAGTGATTGTTGTGACACGTCGGCCAGGCGCTGTCGGCGGCCCTGGTAGCTGACGATGAGTTCGCCACCAGGTTGAATATCCAGTTCGCGGCTGCGAGCCGGGTCGAGCGCCGGATCAGTGAATGCGTAGTGCAGTTTTGGGTTAGCCCGGCGGTAGCTCTGCAGCAGCTCGCCGAGTCTCATCGCTGCCGGGTCGTTGGGGCCGACAAATGCCTCG
Source organism: uncultured Granulosicoccaceae bacterium (assembly GCA_964646405.1). Classification (GTDB taxonomy): domain Bacteria; phylum Pseudomonadota; class Gammaproteobacteria; order Granulosicoccales; family Granulosicoccaceae; genus CAKZSB01. The sequence continues at coordinate 3,156 of CAZYDV010000008.1, forward strand.
GCATCGATGGGGCCTTCGAATTGCCGCAGTGTCTCGAGTGTTTGCGGCATCAACGAGTGGCGTCCAGTCGCCGTCGCATCGACCACCCATGGGTGGCGCCATAAAATGACACCAAGCAGTGTGATTGCGACCAACAGAGTGAGCGGACGGATTAACAATTGATTCCGCCTGGTGGGTTGGCTAGTCAATTCGATGCGCTCCGGTGTAGCGCAAGGCCTCTAACTGGCGAATGCTCAAAATGATGAAAAGCGCGATACACAACAGAAAGTACGCCAGCGAGTTGCTGTGCAGTTGCCCCTGGATGAAATGCTGCAGATGCGTAGCCGGTGACAACTGGGCGAGATGAATGATGCCGACTTCCCGGGTTTGGGTCGTTGCCAGCAGCCAGAGCATCAGCAGGAACACAAAACTGCAGAGCGCCGCGAGGGCAGGCCGAGAGGTCAGACACGAGAAGAACAGCGATATCGCAGTCGCACTGCATATGAAAAGTGCCATGCCCAGCCACGCCAGCATCAGGGCGGAAGTGTCCAATTGGGTGGCGAACTGCAGGCACGCGATGAGCGCCAGATTCAGCGTCAGCACCAACAGCTGGAATATCACGGCACCGGTAAACTTGCCGGCGACGATCTGGCGCGATGATACTGCCGACGAGGCTAATAGCGCATAGCGACCGGACTGCCGCTCAGCGGCAATCAGATTCATACAGAGCAACGGCGTGGCGAGCAAAAATACGGAGCTGATCGGTGTGAGCCAATGTGTCGCCAGATAGGCGCTTAAGCCCCCGGCGTGTGAGTAGTTCGCAAGCGTAGGCTGAATCTCCAGGTACTGTTCCAATGCGGACAGAAACATCCAGCCGAACACCAGTTGCAGCATGCCCGCGGCAATCCACGCAAACGGTGAGCGACACAATACGCGAATCTCGTTGCCTGCAATCAGTGCGGTCACTGGGTCGCTCCGGCGGTGGCCTGGCCTGCGAGCAAGCTGAATACCCGCTCTAGATGGTTTCTGACGAGAGATATCTCATGCCAGCGAATGTGGTGGGCTTTCAGGGCTTCGCGCAGTAGGGTGGTCGAGCCTGTGCGAGTGGTCAGCATCCAATGATCCGGCGTCACTGGCGCTGCGGACAGTACGCCAGGCAGCGATTGCATCTGCGGTGTGGTGGCGGTGTCCTCAAGATGAATCTCGATGGTCGTCTGGTCTTTGCGGGCGAACTCACCTAGGCTGGAGTCGAGCAGTTTGCGCCCATTGTGAATGACGATTGCCCGGTCGCAGGTCGCCTGTACTTCAACCAATTGGTGACTGGAATAGAGCGTGGTCTGCGATTCGCCCAGGTCGGCGAGTATTTCACGCATGGCCGCGATCTGGGCTGGATCCAGGCCGTTGAGCGGTTCGTCCAGCAGTAGCAAAGCCGGCTCGTGTATCAGCGCCTGAGCCAGGTTGACCCGCTGTTGGAAGCCATGCGAAAGATTGCCGATGATCCGGCGGTGTACGTTACCCAGGCCGCATCGCTCAATGACTCTCCTTGTCGCCACGTCGATTTGTCGTCGCGGGATTCTCCGCAGTCGCCCGGCAAATTTCAAAAACTGCTCGACGGTGTAATCTGGATACAGCGGCGGTTTGTCCGGCGCGTAGCCCAGACGGCCGCGCGCCTCCAGTGGCGATTCGCTCAGATCGACGCCGGCAATCCTGACCATTCCGGCGTCTGGCACGCTTAAACCTGCGAGAATTTTCAACAGCGTGGATTTTCCAGCGCCGTTTAACCCCAGCAAACCTATGGTCTCACCGGCGGTCGCCTGCAGCGAGATCTGATCCAGAACCACGGTATCTGCGTATGAGACAGACACTGAATCTACACTTAGCAAGTTGTCGCCTGACACCTGTTTGGGACTCCGATCACGGAATAGGGGCGCTTTACAAGCACATCTGTTGCCAATTTTTTGATAATTACCGTTTCCACTGCCGTAGGCTGTCTGGGGTTCTGGCGGGTTTTCTGCAGCTTCTTCTCCTTTTACAGGCGCGCGAGCGCGACAAATCAGGGTCTTGTCTTGACAATCTTCGGAATACTGAACTGGCCGCTTTGGGCGATGGTTACGGTGGTACTGGCGGTTTGGCACGTGACACTATTGGCCACGACGATCTATCTGCATCGATGTATGGCGCATCGGGCAGTCGAACTGCACCCGGTGCTGAGCCATTTTTTTCGCGCCTGGCTCTGGCTCACGACGGGCATGGTCACAGCAGAGTGGATGGCGGTGCACCGCAAGCACCACGCGAAGGTAGAAACCGAGGATGATCCCCACAGCCCGGTAACCCATGGCTTGAGGGAAGTGCTCTGGCGGGGCGCCGAGTTGTATCAGGCCGAGTGCAGGAATCCACAGACAATCGACAAATTCAGCTTTGGTGCGCCAGACGACTGGATTGAGCGCAAACTTTACAGCCGGCACAAAAACGCCGGTCTCGTCCTGCTGTTCCTGTTGTTGAGTCTGTTGTTCGGCGTGGCGTCAATCACCATGACTGCGTTGATTCTGTTATGCATTCCGTTGCTGGCAGCAGGGGTGATCAACGGCCTCGGGCACAGCGTCGGGTATCGGAACTACGAGTGCGATGACGCTGCGACCAATATTGTCCCGATTGGTCTGATCGTCGCCGGCGAAGAACTGCATAACAATCACCACGCCTATCCGGGATCTGCAAAATTTTCTATTCGCCCTTGGGAATTCGATGTCGGCTGGATGTATCTGCGAATTTTCAGTGCGCTGGGTCTTGCGCGAGTGGTTCGAGTGGCGCCGCGTCCGGTGATCCAGCCCAGCACGGATCGCGCAGTTGACCTGGATACTGTTAAAGCTGTCATTTCCAGCCGCCTGCATGTCATGGAGCACTACGCCCGAAAGGTGGTCGTGCCGACCCATAAACTGGAACGTCGACGCGCAACCACTGCCAGTATGCGCAAGACGCTGGCTGTGCGCCGCGAGTTAATTGCGGGTGAGTTCATGCTGGATGCAGCTGCGCGAGAGCGACTGGGAATGGCACTTCGACACAGTGACACGCTAAGGATCGTGATCGAGTATCGCAATCAACTACAGGCTATCTGGCAGATTGCCGGGGCCAGCCACGAGAAGTTGCAAGAGGCCTTACAGGATTGGTGCAATCGTGCCGAACTCAGTGGGATCAGGGCGCTGGAAGAGTTTTCCTGGCGCCTGCGAGGCTACTCGCTGAAAGCTATGCCGGTCTGAGTGAGCGGGCCAAAAAAAACCCGGCATAGCCGGGTTTTCTAAGCACAACCAGCAAGCTGGCGCTATTTGATTTTGCCTTCCTTGTAGATCACGTGCTTGCGTGCCACGGGATCGAACTTTTTAATTTCCATTTTTTCGGTCATGGTGCGCTTGTTTTTGGTCGTGGTGTAGAAGTGACCTGTACCTGCGCTCGAAACCAGTTTGATTTTGTCTCTCATCGAAATCTCCGCTAAATTTTTTCGCCGCGTTTACGCATCTCGGACAGCACGCTGTCGATACCTTTCTTGTCGATGATGCGCATGCCTTTCGATGAAAGACGAAGCGTCACCCAGCGTTTTTCTGCCTCAACCCAAAAGCGATGGGTGTGCAAATTGGGAAGAAAGCGACGCCGGGTCTTGTTGTTGGCGTGCGATACATTGTTACCGCTCATGGGGCGTTTGCCGGTAACTTGACATACTCTGGACATGCGCGTGCTCCGCACTCGATATTTTGGGCAATCCACCATTATATGCAAAATTGGCGGCAATTCCAATCGAATCTGGTGTACCGTTGAGGTTTCCTCTCAAGTGGCGTTCTTTGGGTCCATCCTCTACTGCGGTTTCAGAGCTAACTGCCGGTTTTTCCTCACTTCGGCGCGAGCTCAGCGATCTGGGTTTTAATCTGTTCAGTCTGCTGGAGGGAAGGGTCGTTGGCGATGACTGGATCGATGGCGGCGTTCTGTTGATCGGTAACGCTGGGCCAAAACTGTGGCAAAAGCTGCCATCGGAGTGGCTTGAACGCGACAATCCAATCGACGAATACACAAGCCACACGACGCGGCAACTGCTTGCACGCCATGTTGGGGGCATCGGCCCGACAATGCTGTTTCCCGATAATGCGTCCGGACGTGATTTGCCTTCGCTACAGCAGCTCGGTCTACTGGCTGGCTGGCATCATGACTCACCGCTCGGCATGGGTATTCACGTTGAACATGGCGTTTGGTTTGCCTATCGAGCGGTTTTCTATCTGCCACTGGTTGCGAGCCTGGCTCCGTCGGTTGGTGAGCGGTCCGCTCCATCGCCTATAGGCAGCCGGTCGCCCTGCATCGATTGTGTCGATACACCTTGCGTCTATTCGTGTCCGGCTCGGGCGTTATCAGCCACGGCGCCGCCAAACATGGGTCGTTGTGCGGATTTCCGGCTGATAGCGGATTCGCCGTGCGATTCCACCTGCAAGGCCAGACTGGCCTGTCCTGTGGCGTCGCAATGGCGCTACTCAACAGAACAAATCGCTTATCATTATGATCGCTCACGTCAGTCCATCCGCCAGTGGATGGATCAACTCTGAGCCGGTCCAGCACCCGTGAATTCGTTTTGAAGGTAATCGCTTATGGATATCATTTTCTTGACCGATCTGCGAGTCGAGACGGTCATTGGCATCTACGACTGGGAGAAAGCCATTCGCCAGACGGTGGCGGTAGATCTGGAAATGGGTACCAACATACGCGATGCAGCCGCGACTGATGATATCGAGAAGACGCTGAACTACAAGGCGATTTCCAAGCGACTCACCAGCCATATCGAGCAAAGCAAGGTCGAGTTGATTGAGACGCTTGCCGAACAGATTGCCGCAATTCTGCGCGATGAATTCGGCGTTCTCTGGGTTCGTGTGACACTACACAAGCCAGGTGCCATTACCGGTGCGGCTGATGTGGGCGTGATTATCGAGCGCGGCGACCGGCGGGTGTTCGACGCCTGATCCGGGGCCGTCAACGAAATGAGCGATTTACCGCCCCCTGCGGCAGAGCAGCTGCAGACTCACGAAGCCCTGCTAGCGCGTATCTTCGCGGAAATCGATGCAAGTGATGGCGTCGATTTTTGTCGCTATATGCATCGTTGTCTGTACGAGCCGGGGCTTGGCTACTACCTGAATCCGTTTCAGAAACTGGGGCGCGGCGGGGATTTCACTACCGCTGCCGAAATGTCCGACGATTTTGCCGGCTGTCTGGCATCGCAGATCGCCCAGTTGCCGGCGAGTGTCGCCGGGGGCACCATCCTTGAGTTTGGCGGGGGCAGTGGTCAGCTGGCCTGTGACCTGTTGCTGGCCTTGCAGGCGCTTGCGATAAGGCCTGCTCGGTATGTGTTATTGGATGTCAGCGCGGACATGCGCGGCCGGCAACAGGCGACGGCTGATCGCGTGCTGCCTGCGAATCTGCGCGAGCGGGTGGAATGGGCTGAAACCTTGCCGACGGCCCTGACCGGGGTTGTCATTGCAAACGAGCTGTTTGATGCTTTTCCGGTTGAACGGTTTCGCCTGTCGCAGGGGGAGGTGCTGCGCGAGTATGTGATTCGGCACGACAGACAACTAAAACAGGCGTTTCGAGCTCATCGCGAGGTTGCCGCGCAAGTGGAGCACATTCAAACCTACACGGGTGATCGTCTGGCAGACGGCTATGAGTCCGAGTTTTGCCCGATGTTAGAACCCTGGTGGCAAAGCCTCGATGAAGTGCTGCACGCCGGCGTCGTGCTTGTCTGTGACTATGGGCAGGCTCGGTCCGAATACTACTCGCCGGCACGCGAACGTGGCACGCTGAGGTGCTTCTATCGGCATCGCGTGCACGACGATCCGCATCGTTTTGCAGGAATCCAGGACATCACCGCAGACGTTGATTTTACCGCTGTGACCGAGGCAGCGGTTGGAGCGGGTTTTGAACTGCAGGGCTACACGCCACTGTCTCAGTTTATGTTGTCGCTGGGTGTGCTGGATGGATTGGCCGCCAAACAGCAGCACCTTGGGGTTACCCGTCAACTGGCCGCCAGTGGACAAATCAAGCGACTATTGCTTCCAGAGGAAATGGGGGAGCGATTCCGCGTGATCGGTTTTAGCAAACGCGTCGACCAACTGATGTCAGGATTTTCCGTGGCTGATCAGTCGAGATTGCTTTGACAAGTGGCGATTTCGCCCATTAGTGACTCAGGTATCAGACGAAATGATTCAATAATGTAACAATGTTGTTCTGGTCATCGGAGAAAGCGAATGAACGACGAAGCAAAAGACATCGAATTAGAGCTGCAGCCTTTATCCATGGGTGCGCGCAGGTCTGCCGGCTTCGATGAGCCGGGCGCCGCTGGCTTTTCGCTGTTGCCGGCTCAACCATCTGAAAAGGACAGCCTTGAGGCGCTTACCCTGGCTCGGGTGGAGCGTTTTCACTTCGAATAGCGGATCGCTAGCGGTCTGGCATCGCGATGGTAAAGCCGTCTGGCCCGAGTTTATGCACAGAATCGTGGGCAACGATGGTGATTTCCCGGACGCTGGCCGGGATAGATAAAGTCAGGCTGCGCGTGAACGGCTGCTCGTTCACATGGGGATGGTGGAGCGTACGGCTGCCCAGCAGTTCGCCTGCCTCGTCGAGAACATCCCAGCGATCGGCGTAGTGATCCCAGCCAGTATCGGCGTGCAACAGGGTGACGTTGACCCGAAAGCGATCTCCTCCCAGCGACTCTATCGTCGCGTCAACCACCTCTACGTCATTGGCGAACGCGCTCATGCTCATGATGAGCATGGATAAAATGATCTTGTACAAGGGTTTGCTCCTTAGCTTTTCGACCGCATATTAGCGCAGATCAACCTCTCTGCCCCTCGGTAGTAGACACTCGGAGTGATCCATGGGTTCCAATGACATAGAACAGGCAGCGCCGAGGCGCGTGTCTGTGGTATGGCAGTTCATCTGCCTGCTCGCTCCAACGGTAATGACCGGCTTTTATCTGGTCTACGCGCTGGTGGGGCTGATTCTGTCTGGTGACAGTAAGCTGCGTTGGTGCGATGAGGCGCTGGACGTCGGTCTTATGGTGCTGATGATCATTGCCGCGCTGAATCTGCCCGTCATGCTGTATGCCCTATGGCTGCGTTTGCCTTTGCGGCACGTGCTTTGGATTTCACCCATCGCGCACATCGTCATCGCGGTTGGGCTCACGCTCACCATCGCCTTGATCGGCGGGTGTGAATGACGGGAACCAAGTCTGCCTGAAATAGTCGCAACAGGTTAACGCCTGCCTCATTAGAGAACCTCGATGATTTCCGGATTGCGCCTGGCGACTTTTGCACTCGCCCTCATCTGCCCGCTCGCCTGGGGGCTGGATTCGGCCGAATGGCCAAATACCAATTTCGAGAAGAACTCGATCGACCTGAACGAGGTCATGTCTGGCGGTCCGCCCAAAGACGGAATACCGTCGATCGATGACCCTGCCTTTGTCAGCCAGCAGCAGGCGCAAGACTGGCTGGGGCCTGAGGAGCCAGTCATCGTGTTGGCTGAAGGCGGCGAATCGCGGGCCTATCCTCTGCAGATTTTGATCTGGCATGAGATCGTCAACGACGAGATCGGCGGCCGGCCGGTTAGTGTGACGTTCTGCCCGCTTTGCAACGCGTCGATTGTTTTTGACCGCGAACTCAATGGAACGGTTTACGACTTTGGCACGACCGGTCGGTTGCGCCGCAGCGACATGATCATGTACGACCGCCAGACCGAGTCGTGGTGGCAGCAGTTTGTCGGGGAGGCAATCGTCGGCGAATTGACGGGCGCGAAGTTGCGCCAGATTCCGTCGCAAATCGTCTCGTTCAATACGTTCAGGCAGTACTATCCGGAAGGGGTAGTGCTATCTCGCGCCACCGGGCACAGTCGCCGCTACGGGCAGAATCCCTACGCCGGTTACGACGATATCAACGCCACGCCGTTTTTGTACCGCGGCGAAATCGATGACCGGCTGCCGCCCATGGAGCGGGTGCTGAGTGTGCAGCAGGATGCGGACACTTTGCTGTTTGCACTGACCCAACTGCGCGAGTCGAAAATCGTCAATACCCGGTTCGGTGACCAACCGTTGGCTGTATTCGCATTTGAGACGATGAACTCTGCCCTCGACCAACGCAGTATTGCGGATTCGCGCCTGGTGGCAGTTGCCTCGGTTTACGACCCCGTGATCGATGGCAAGACGCTGTCATTCACACTTCGAGACGGCTTGGCTGTCGATGCCGAGACAGGCTCGACCTGGAATACGCTGGGTCAGGCGCTGGATGGCCCCCTGCAAGGGCGAACGCTCCAACAGATTGACTCTGGTGTGCACTTCGCGTTTGCGTGGCTGGCCTTTGATCCTGAGGCGCAAATATACAAACCTTGAGAGGCCGAGCCTGCGCTTAGTGAAAAACAACGAGGCCAAGCACGTGTTATGGCCAATGAAGCCCTAAACGCGCAACCGGTGCTGAGTCTCTAAGGCGTTTGCAGCAGGGTTTGATATCCCAACGATGATCGCAGGGGTCCAGGGACCTCCTGGCAGTGGTGAGCTTGTGCACAATCTGTGTCCGCAATCCTGCCGGGACATTTGGTATTTGCTGCAAGTCGATGTATAAACGAGACAAGCCAAAACAGAAGTTGCGATGGTTTGACGGATTTAACTCAGCAGGTACTTAGAACCGATGCCTCTGGTATGCCACTGGAGTGGATCAACTTTCAGGACGCCGTGCGGTACTACCACACTGGCCGGGTGGCCTATAGCCTGGGTAGCCGCTTGTACCGGCTGCGCGGCGGCATCAGCGCATTGACTGGTCGGCAGAGCACCATAGATGTCGACGCAATTATCGCCACGCTGGGTACCAACACCACCCTGCTGCGGGGCTACGTACCCCCACTAAGCAATCGAACCCTGTTTCGTCGGGACGACCAGATCTGCCTGTATTGTGGCAACCGCTTTGTGACCGCGGAGCTGTCGCGGGATCACATCACGCCACTCAGTCAGGGGGGCAAAGATCTCTGGCAAAATGTGGTGACAGCGTGCAAACGCTGCAACAATCACAAGGCCGGCCGCACGCCGGAACAGGCCAATATGGAATTACTGGCTATTCCTTTTCGACCCACGCATGCCGAGTACATTTATCTAAAAGGCAAGCGTGTGCTGGCTGATCAAATGGAGTTTCTCCGCGCGCATTTTCCGCGCAGTAGTCCATTGCGCAATCGCTAGCCTTCGGCGTCGCTGGTTCGATGGTAGTGAGTCAGGGCCGCCAGTTTGGCGCCGCGGATGGCTGCGGCGATTGCCTGGCCTCCCTGCGACTTGACCCGGCCTGCGATTTCTCCGGCGTCAATGGTTTGCAGAGCAGTCAAGGCACCTCGAAGATAATCCGCCTGTGGATAGGGTGCCAATTCGGCTCCGAGCCTGCCGCGGGCATCAGCGGTACAGCACAGTACAAATCGCTCAAAGCGTTCCGGCCGTCGCATCGCGTCCGTGTCGTCCAGCAAACGCAGTAGTGCGTCAGGGTTGAGTTGTAGCGCACGATGGCAGTGAGGGTGAAATTTCGCGACCAAAACAGCGAGCTCCCGATGTTCAGCTGGTGTTCTTAGGCGTGCGCATAGTGCCTGGATGAGCTTGACGCTACGCGATTCGTATTCTGGATGACTCGGCAACAAATCAGCAGGGGTAGTGCCCTTGCCCAGGTCGTGACAGACAGTGGCAAACCGGGCGGCAGTATCGCCCGAGAGCTGGCAGATCTGTCTCAGCGCCAACAACGTGTGCACGGCAGTGTCGATGTCTGGATAGTGTTGCGCTGTTTGAGGCACACCGTAGAGTCGGTCCAGTTCCGGAAGCACCTCGGCAAGTGCATCGCAATCGCGCAAAGCAGCGAAGAACGGCTCTGGTTGTTCGACACCCAGTGCCGCGTGCATTTCCTGCCAGATTCGCTCTGCCGCCAATGTCTGCAGTTCACCTGAACGCGACAATTCCCGCATCAACTCGATTGTCTCCGAAGCAATGGTGAAACCGAAAGGCGCCAACCTCGCAGCGAATCGCGCTACTCTGAGGACACGCAACGGGTCTTCGGCAAATGCAGGGGAAATATGTCGAAGTAACCGGTTTTGCAGGTCGGTGACCCCGTTCCACGGATCGATAATGTCGCCATTAGCGTCCTGCGCGATCGCATTGATCGTTAGATCCCGGCGCTGCAAATCCTCCTCTAGAGTGACGTCGGTAGCGGTATTGAATGTGAAACCGTGATACCCGGCAGCAGTTTTGCGTTCTGTTCTTGCAAGGGCGTATTCTTCGTTTGTGTCGGGATGAAGAAAAACCGGAAAATCCTTGCCGACCGGGCGATAGCCTCGGGCTATCATGAGGTCGGGAGATGCACCCACGACGACCCAGTCCCGATCGCTTGCAGGGACGTTCAATAGCTCGTCGCGCACGGCGCCACCGACCAGATAGGCCTTCAAAATACACTCGCGAATTGGGGCGAGAACGGAAACTGGATTGAACGATTGATGAAAGTGTCTCGATTGCTTGTCATGTGCATCGCACTCACGTGTTTGCCTGGCTGCTCTACCGTCGGTTACTACTCACAGATTGTGACAGGTCATATGAAGATCGTGCTAGGCAAGCGGCCGGTTAGCGCGGTGATAGCGGATCAGAACCTCGATGAGCAAACGCGCCATCGCCTGCAAGTGGCGCTGGATGCTCGCCAGTTCGCGATCGATCGATTGCACCTGCCTGAGAATGACAGTTATACGAGCTACTATGACACCGGGCAGCAATTTGTGACATGGAATGTTATCGCGGCTGAAGAGTTTTCGCTCAAGCCCAAGACGTGGTGCTTTCCGGTTGCCGGTTGCGTGTCCTATCGTGGCTATTACGCGCGCGAGGACGCCGCCGCCTACGCGAGAAAGCTGCAGTCTGCCGGTATGGATACCGCTATTACCGGAGCTACTGCTTACTCCACGCTGGGTTGGTTTGACGATCCGTTGCTGAACACGATTCTCAACCGCAGTGACGCCAGCATTACAGGTTTGATCATACATGAGTTGGCGCATCAACAACTGTATGTTGCCGATGACAGCACGTTTAACGAATCGTTTGCCACATTCGTTGAGCGAGAGGGCTTGCGAAGATGGCAAAACGACAAATCCGTCTCACACGAAACAGACCTGGTTCAGCAAATGGCATTGCGCGCGCAGCGTAGACGCGATTTCCTCGACTTGCTTAACAACACAAAGACGGGTTTACTGACACTGTACGCATCGGGAAAATCAGAGTCCGAAATGCGCAGTGAAAAACAGCAGCATTTTGAACAAATGAAAAGCGACTACAGTCAACTGAAACAAACCTGGGGCGGATACCAGGGATATGATGGCTGGTTTTCGCGCCCACTCAACAATGCTCGGCTGGCTGCCGTTGGAACTTACAACGACTACCTGCCCGCGTTTTCAGCATTGTTCGAGCTGTCAGGGGACGATTTTAGAACGTTCTATCGTGCGTCGCGCGAGTTGGCTGAAATGCCACGTGAGAAACGCAACAAGAGGCTGTCCGAGTTGGCGCTAGCGCGCGAAACAGCACTCGGTACAAACTGATACAACAGGTTGCGGAAGTCGAATCTCAGTGATTCGCTCAACCTGTGGAACTGAGTAGCCACGGTCTATTTTCCGGTCAGGAAAAAAGACCGGGAAAATTCGAGTTGGTAAGCCCCCGCTGTCAGCCATTTGCCGGGGCATGTAAAGTGCAGCTTGCCGGGCGCCAGACGCCAGGCTGGGGTCTCACCAACTCGCCCTGACCAGCAGCGAACGTCGCTATCACCAGGTTGCTAGATAATGAGCATTTTTAATCACTATCAATCCCGTTATGAACTGAAGCAGCACGAAGAGTACAGCCTTCAGGAATACCTGGATCTGTGCCGTGAAGATCCATCGACTTACGCGACAGCCAGCGAGCGCCTGTTGATGGCAATCGGCGAGCCTGAAATCATAGACACATCGCGCGATCCGCGCCTGAGTCGAATATTCTCGAACAAGGTAATCAAAAGATATCCGGCGTTCTCGGAATTTTATGGCATGGAAGAGGCGATCGAAAATATCGTTGCCTATTTCAAACATGCCGCCCAGGGACTCGAGGAGAAAAAACAAATACTCTATTTGCTGGGCCCGGTTGGTGGCGGCAAGTCATCACTCGCCGAGCGATTGAAATCACTGATGCAAAAGATGCCGATCTACTGCCTGAAAGGATCACCGGTGAATGAGTCGCCGCTGGGTCTGTTCGATCCGCTGGAAGACGGTACGATTCTGGAAGAAGACTACGGTATTCCGTTGCGCTATGTACAAAACATCATGTCGCCGTGGGCGGTCAAGCGCTTGCACGATTACGGTGGTGATATCAGTCAGTTCAGAGTGGTCAAAGTATACCCCTCGATACTCGATCAAACGAGCGTATCCAAAACCGAACCTGGCGACGAAAACAATCAGGATATCTCGGCCCTGGTCGGCAAGGTTGATATCCGGCGGCTTGAAGATTTTCCGCAGAACGATCCCGATGCGTACAGCTATTCCGGCGCACTTTGCATGGCCAACCAGGGGCTGATGGAATTTGTCGAGATGTTCAAAGCGCCAATCAAGGTGCTGCACCCGTTACTCACTGCGACGCAGGAGAGTAACTACAACGGTACTGAGAGCATCGGTGCGATTCCCTTTGACGGTGTCATTATGGCGCACTCGAATGAATCCGAGTGGCAGACTTTCCGCAATAATAAAAACAACGAAGCATTCATCGATCGCGTGTTTATCGTAAAGGTACCCTACTGCCTGCGAGTATCCGAAGAAGTGCGAATATACGAGAAGTTGCTGCAAAGCAGTTCGCTGTCCGAGGCGCACTGCGCGCCCGACACACTGAAAATGCTGGCGCAGTTTTCTGTACTCTCGCGATTGAAAGATCCTGAGAATTCCAATATCTACTCGAAGATGAGAGTCTACGACGGTGAAAACCTGAAAGACACGGATCCCAAGGCCAAGTCGATCCAGGAGTATCGGGACAATGCTGGTGTTGATGAAGGTATGACAGGGCTGTCCACGCGATTCTCGTTCAAGATTCTGTCGAAGGTGTTTAACTTCGATGCGACTGAAATCGCTGCGAACCCGGTACATCTGCTCTACGTACTCGAACAGCAAATAGAAAAAGAGCAGTTCCCCAAAGATTTTCATGATCGATACATGGGGCATATCAAGGAATTTCTGGCGCCTCGCTATATCGATTTTATCGGCAAAGAAATTCAGACGGCCTACCTGGAGTCCTACTCGGAGTATGGCCAGAATCTGTTCGATCGCTACGTGACCTACGCAGATTTCTGGATACAGGATCAGGAATACCGGGACCCGGAAACCGGTGAGATGTTCGACAGAGCGTCGCTTAACGAGGAACTTGAGAAAATAGAGAAGCCGGCGGGTATCAGCAACCCGAAGGATTTTCGCAATGAAATCGTCAATTTTGTTCTGCGAGCTCGCGCGAACAACAATGGTACCAACCCGGTCTGGACCAGCTATGAAAAACTTCGTACCGTCATCGAGCGCAAGATGTTCTCCAGTACAGAAGATCTGCTACCTGTGATTTCGTTCAATACGAAATCTTCCGGAGACGAACAGAAAAAGCACGATGAGTTTGTTAAGCGTATGGTTGAGCGTGGCTACACCGAAAAACAAGTACGCCTGCTCGCGGAGTGGTATCTGCGCGTACGCAAGTCACAGTAGTGAATACTTGCCGTGGTGGGTGCGGAGGGGATAGATGAGCTATATTCTGGATCGCCGCCTCAATAGCAAGGATAAAAGCGCGGTCAACCGGCAGCGCTTCCTGAAGCGCTATCGCAAACATATCAAGCGCGCCGTGTCCGATGCCGTCAGCGAGCGCAGTATTACTGATATGGAACGCGGCGAGAAAATCGGCATTCCACAAAAGGACTTGCAGGAGCCGGTATTCGGGCATGGTTCCGGTGGTTATCGCGAACGCGTATTACCTGGCAACAAGGAGTTTGTCACCGGTGATCGCATCAAGCGCCCCGAAGGTGGCGGCGGTGGTTCAGGCAGTGGCCAGGCATCTGATGGCGGCGAGGGTGTCGATGACTTCGTGTTTCAGATAACTCAGGATGAGTTTCTGGAATTTATGTTCGAGGATCTGGAATTACCTAATCTCGTCAAACGCCAACTAAGCAGTACCGATACCTTTAAATTGGTGCGCGCAGGAATCAGCGAGGAAGGTACGCCGAATCAGCTTAACGTTGTGCGATCGATGCGCAGTGCTTATGCACGTCGTATCGCCATGGGTGCGGGTAAGCGGCGAGAGCGCAATCGACTGCGCGAGCAACTCGATGAACTCCAACCTGATGATACAATTCAGCGTGCCGAACTGACGGAACAGATTGAGCTTCTGGAAAAAAAGCTTGCCAGAATTCCGTACATTGATGATTTCGATCTCAAGTACAACATCATGCGCAAGCAACCGCAGCCTTCGTCAAAGGCTGTCATGTTCTGCCTGATGGATGTCTCTGGTTCGATGGATCAGCGCACCAAAGATATTGCGAAGCGATTTTTCGTCCTGTTGTATCTGTTCTTGCAACGCAACTACGAAAAGACTGAAGTCGTGTTCATTCGTCATCACTCCACGGCTAAGGAAGTAGATGAAGAGGAATTTTTCTACTCTAGAGAAACTGGCGGAACCGTGGTCTCCAGTGCGTTGCGGTTGATGCATGAGATTATCGCTGACCGATACTCACCTACCGAGTGGAATATCTACGGGGCTCAGGCGTCGGATGGTGATAACTGGACTAACGATTCACCGGTGTGTCATGACATCCTCGCCGAGCGACTGATTCCTGTGTTGCAGTACTACTGTTACATCGAAATAACGGATCGTGGGCATCAGGAGCTGTGGCAGTACTACGAAAAGCTGGCCGAGTCTCACGCAGACGGCTTCGCGATCAGAAGTATCGAAGACTATCCGGATATCTATCCCGTCTTTAGAGATCTGTTTCAGCGGCAGGCAGATAACGTATGAAGGGCAAGCCATTATCTGAGGGATCGGACTGGACGTTCGAGTTGATCGAGCAATACGATCGTGAAATCGCCAGAATTGCCGAAGGCTACCGATTGGATATTTATCCGAATCAGATCGAGATCATTCGCTCCGATCAAATGATGGACGCCTACGCATCGGTAGGGATGCCGGTTGGTTATCATCATTGGTCCTACGGCAAGCAATTCTTGAATGTAGAGCGAGAGTACAAGCGTGGGCAGATGGGGCTTGCGTATGAGATTGTCATCAATAGCAACCCGTGCATTTCGTATCTGATGGAAGAGAACAGCATGACTATGCAGGCGCTGGTGATTGCTCATGCCTGCTACGGCCACAATTCGTTTTTTAAGGGAAACTACCTTTTTCGTACCTGGACCGATGCCGATTCGATCATCGACTATCTGGTTTTTGCCAGAAAGTTTGTTGCCGATTGCGAAGAGCGGTATGGAATGGAGGAGGTCGAGGCGATTCTGGATTCGTGCCACGCGCTGATGAGCTATGGTACAGATCGTTACAAGCGCCCGTATCCTGTGTCGGCGGAAGAAGAGCAAAATCGGCAACGGGAGCGCGAGCAATACGTACAACAGCAGGTCAATGATTTGTGGCGGACCATTCCACGTAAGGATAGCCGCGAAGAGCAGCAGAGTGAAAGCCGATATCCGACGGAGCCTCAGGAGAATCTGCTCTACTTCATTGAAAAGAATGCGCCACTGCTTGAGTCCTGGCAGCGAGAGCTGGTGCGTATCGTTCGAAAGACCGCCCAATACTTTTATCCGCAGCGTCAAACCCAGGTAATGAACGAGGGTTGGGCGACCTTCTGGCACTACACCATTCTGAACGATCTCTACGATCAGGGGCTGGTAACGGATGGCTTCATGATGGAGTTTCTACATTCGCACAGCAGTGTCGTCTATCAGCCTGAATTTGATAGTCGTTACTTCAGTGGTATCAATCCGTATGCTCTCGGTTTTGCGATGATGCGGGATATTCGTAGAATTTGTGAACACCCCACCGACGAAGACAAGCGTTGGTTTCCGGAGATTGCCGGTAGCGACTGGCTGACCACGATGCATTTTGCGATGGAGAACTTCAAGGACGAGAGTTTCATCCAGCAGTTCCTGTCGCCCACTGTGATTCGGGATTTTCGATTGTTCTGCATCGTCGATGACGATCAGCACGAAACCATTGATGTCGGCGCAATACACGATGACGATGGATATCGAGCCGTTCGTGATGCGTTGGCTCAGCATTACAATATCAGTACCCGTGAGCCCGACATCCAGGTGTATGAGGTAGACGTGCGCGGAGACCGCTCATTGACCTTGCATCACATGCAGAATGCCCGCAAGCCATTGAGTGGGGACACCGAAGAAGTGTTGAAACACCTGTACCGCTTGTGGGGTTTTGACGTACACCTTTTCTCTCACAACGGCGATAGCGTCGAGAAAGTGTATCGTGTGCCCGGCCGCAAGATCAGCCTTGCGGACTAGTTGTGCTCTGCGTTAGCCGTTTCGCGAGCGAGTAGGGGGCTACGGATACGCGCATGGGCAAATCGCGAGCGGGTGAAGTTGTGCAATTGCCTTTCTTTATTTTGGCAATCGTCAGGTGTCTCTGCGCGCGTTCTGGCGATACTGTTGCAATCGGCTCTGACGATTCATGTGGCCGAGATAGGTTGGAACGACCTTTCGAATCGGCGTCGGTTGCGTGCCGTCGCACTCCTCACAGATGCTGTCGACCTGAAGTGAATTGAAATTGTCGCGGCTAAAAGGCCTGCCGGGCACCAACTCCATGACCAGCGCCTGAAATTTTGCCAGCGCATCGGGCAGATCCAGAATCGTGCGTTTGATACCGAGCGTATCGGCCGTGTACTGGACGATTTCGCGCAGCGTAAATACCTCTGGGCCACACAGGTTGATGGTCTTGCCGATACTCTTAGGGTCGTCTATCGCTGCGATAACAGCCTTTGCTACATCGCCAACATAGACCGGCGCAAATCGACTGCCAGCGCACGCAAGCGGCATCACCGGCATCGCTCGCAACAAATTGGCGAAGCGATTGAAGAAGCTGTCGCCGGCACCGAAGATCACTGACGGGCAGATTACTGTGACCTCAAGGCCGGAGTCGAGCAAATGCTGTGCGGCCTTGCCCTTGCTCTTAAGGTATTCGCTGGCGCCGTTCTCGGCGTTGGCATTGAGGGCGCCAATCTGAATGACGCGCGTCACACCGGCTGCCTTTGCCGCTGCAACGATGCTTTGTGCAAGGCCGGCATGCGCCTCGTCGAAGGTGCCACCCTTGCCGACGCTCTCGTTCAGGATGCCGACCAGGTTGACCAGTACATCCTGGCCTTGCAGAGCGGTCGCCAACTGGTCCTGGTCGTAGGGATCTACCTGAGAAATGGTGACGGTTGGTACAACGCGTAGTTCCTTGAGCCTGCGCAGATCACGGCTGAGAACTTTTATCGCCGCGCCCTGTTCGGTCAACTGGCTTGCCAGCTCGGTTCCTACAAACCCGCTGCCGCCTAGCAAGCAAATATTCTGCAGAGAGGACATGGTGTTCCTGAAGATGTTGGTTGGGTGTTGTTCCACGGGCCCTGAACGATCCGTACAGGGTGTGTCGGCAGGGAGCGAAGTCGTCTGTAACCAGGCGATGCCTGCAGGCCCTGCGATCAACTGAGTCAGCGCGGATTATAGCGTCGAACAGTACCTGATACACGGCAAAACAATCGCTGTGATAGCAGGGCAGGCAGTGAGTCAAAAGATTGACTGGTCACTCACGTGCTGCCCATCGCTTCCTCGTCTTGAGCAACATCGCGATGCGGCGCACGCGCGATTGCTTTGGGGGGCTATTTTGCCGTTGGACTGTCGTATTTCGACGACGCGTACTGCACCAGCGACTTGATAGTCAGGCCCTGAATGACGACCGACAGGATAACTATGACATAGGTTATGCCCACGATGATGTCGCGCTCGTTGCCGGCGGGCAGAGACAGTGCCAGTGCGACCGATATGCCCCCTCTTATGCCACCCCAGGTGAGAATCGAGATCACGTGCGGATGAAAGCTCTGGCGCAATTTCATCAGTGACACCGGTATGCCGACGGCGATGAAGCGGGCAGTCAGGACGATCAGGAACATCAACATACCTGCCATCACGTAGTTACCGCTGATGCTCAGAACGATGATTTCCAGACCGATCAGCATGAATAAAACGGCGTTTAGTATCTCGTCGATCAGTTCCCAGAATGTATCGAGGTTCACTCTGGTGCGGTCGCTCATCGCGAAACGCCGCCCGTGGTTGCCGATCAGTAAACCCGCTACGACGATTGCGATCGGACCGGACAGGTGCATGGCGTTGGCGGCGGCGTAGCCACCCATGACGAGCGCCAGTGTTAACAGCACCTCGACATGATAGTTGTCGACGGTTTTCAGCAGGCGATAGCAAATCCAGCCGATCAGAAAGCCGAAGCCGGCTCCACCCAGTGTTTCCTGCGCAAACAGTTGCACCACGTGCACCATGCTCAAATCGGCGCCACTGGTGGCGAGCCCGAGAACGACGAGAAACACAACGACCGCGATGCCGTCATTGAAAAGCGATTCGCCAGCGATTTTGGTCTCCAGGCTTTTGCTCGCTCCGGCTGTTTTCAGGATTGCGATGACCGCAACTGGATCAGTCGGGGCGATCAGAGAACCAAAAAGCAGGCAGTAGATGAACGGCATATCAAGACCGAAGAGCCCCAGAATGACCCAGGACGAAATGCCGACCAGGAAAGTGCTGACGACGACGCCAACCGTTGCCAGGATTCCGACCACCCATTGTTTGTCGAGCAGCTCGTTCAAGTTGATGTGCAGAGCCCCGGCGAACAGCAGAAAGCTCAGCATCCCTTGCATCAGCGTTGCATCGAAGTCCACACCGGACAGCAGCGTTTCCGTGAACTCGCGACCGAGGGTGAATCCGGCTTTTGAAAGGCCGACCATGAACAACGAGAAAAGCAGCGATATCACCATGATGCCGATGGTGACGGGCAGTCGAATAAAGCGATGATTCACATACGCAAACAGCGCAGTGACGGTCATCAGCAGGCTGGCGGTGCCAAGTAAATCCATGGTGTGCGATCGCGTTCGAAAGTGAGACGATTTTACCCGCTTTCTAAATCTCTTGTGTCACCATGGGAGAGTGGCGGCACTGTTCGCAGCGCGCGAGGCTTATCAGGACTGGCCAACCGCTGTGATTCACGTCCTTTAGAGGTGCTGCCTGCGAGCTCGCCGAGATCGACGCATTTTCCTCGGCCTGAGCTATATTAACGGTCTGGCAAACAAGCGGTGCGGCGGATTGCTCCAACACATCCAATACGATATCAGGGAATCTGCGCGGGCACGCAACGTCACCCTCAAAGTCAATCGGTCTGACG
This sequence comes from uncultured Granulosicoccaceae bacterium, assembly GCA_964646405.1. GTDB lineage: Bacteria > Pseudomonadota > Gammaproteobacteria > Granulosicoccales > Granulosicoccaceae > CAKZSB01. The sequence goes on from CAZYDV010000008.1 coordinate 22,630, forward strand.
GGCTGGTCGTCGTTGTGCCACGGCACTTCGATCAGGAACTGGTGCCCGGCATTGTGTCTTCCCGCCAGGAATGGATCTCGCGGCAATTGCAACGCTTCGAGCGCCGACCAGGAAAGTTTGATGTCGACTGGCCACCGCGAGCCATCGAGTTGCGTGGCATTGGCCAGAGCTTGAGCGTCGACTATCTCGAAAAGTCTTGTGCTCGAATCGGCATACAGCAGATCGGCGATGGGCTGCGATTAGTCCTGCCACATGGCACCAACGATGACGAGCTTGTCCGGGCGCTGACGCGTTGGCTCAAGGGTGCTGCCCGCGAACACCTCGTTTCCCTGGCTGGTGTGCTCGCACACCAGCACGGCTTTGAGTTCAGCAAGGTCGTAATTCGGGGGCAGAGAACTCGCTGGGGCAGCTATTCATCGCACGGTACATTGAGCCTTAATTACAAGTTATTGTTCTTGCCAGCGCATCTGGTTTCACACGTCATCCTGCATGAACTGGTGCACTCAGTTCACATGGACCACTCAGAAAAGTTCTGGGGTCTGCTGGAGCGGGTCGACCCGATGGCACAACACAGTGATCAGGAGCTGCGTGACGGCTGGCAGTATCTGCCAGCCTGGCTTGACTAGATCGCCACACACCAGTAACTGCTCGCGCAAACGATGGTATCTTTGCGGTTAGCATGGACCAGCTTCCTTGCCGTCACGTCCGGCGTATTTGAATCGAGAGATTGGGGGTACAATCACGTGATTACCAGCACGTCAGCGTGCCGGTGTACTCGATCCAATGCGGTTGGCGATGATAAAGGTTGACAAAAAAACTGATCCGAGAACGGCCTATCGCAACGCGCTGGAGCTAGGGCTAATAGCGCCGGATCAAAAACAGTTCGAAGTCGTCGGTAAGTTGCAGGATCTGCATGAGCGGTTGCTTGCCGGTCCTGTGGAAACGGATGAGCCGAGTGCCGGGGGTGGTTTTCTTGCTGGCCTGTTTGGCAGGCATGCCGAGCCCAAAGAGGTGTCCCGGTTGCCGGGCCTTTATTTGTGGGGAGGTGTAGGGCGCGGTAAGACGCTATTGTGCGACTTGTTTTTTGATGGACTGCCATTCGAACAAAAACGCAGAATTCACTTTCACCGATTCATGCGAGAGGTTCACGAAGGACTGGCCCGGATCAGTAATCAGACCTCGCCCCTGGAGGTTCTTTCGGAAGAACTGGCGCGTGATATGCGCGTGCTGGTATTGGATGAAATGCACGTCAATGATATCGCCGATGCCATGTTGATGAGTGGTTTATTGAACGGGCTTTACTCCAGAGGCGTGACGCTGGTGACTACCTCCAATTTTCAACCGGATGATCTTTATCGGGACGGTCTGCAACGGGCCAGATTTCTACCGGCAATTGAGTTGCTGAAAGACAATTCCGAGGTGGTTTTTCTCGGCGGCGATTTGGACTATCGATTGCGTGCGTTGCAAAACGCCGATATCTATTACACACCGGATGATGAGCGCGCAGAGAACGGTATGCGTGCCTATTTTCAGGAAGTGGTGTCTGCGAACGATAGCGTCGAAAATAAAACTATTCGTATAAATGATCGCGATCTGTCGACGGTGCTTTGGTCTGACAGCGTCGTTTGGGTGACGTTTGATGAATTGTGCAATACGGCGCGCTCAACCGATGATTACATTGAGATCGCGGAACAATTCCACACCGTGATGATTAGTGGAATTCCAGCAATGGATAACTCGACAAGCGATATGGCGAGGCGGTTTATTAACCTGATTGACGAATTCTACGATCGCAGTGTCAAAATTGTCGTCAGCGCCGCACAGACGCCGGCTAACCTTTATACCGGTGATCGATTGGCGTTTGAGTTCGACAGGACTCGAAGTCGATTAACGGAAATGCAGTCCAGTGACTATCTGGCGCAACAACATCGACCCTGATTCTTGTTGCGCTTGTTGCAAGAGTGTTTGCTGCCAGCACGCTCGTCGCAAGTACTTGCGGTATTCTGAGGTGCCTTGTCGGCTTCACTGGCTGGTTGCCTTAGAAACGACCAAGGGTAAGTTGCATAGCCTGCTTTGCGTGCATGTCCGGTGCGCTTATTGAGTGCGACCAAAAGCCTGAGTAGAGTCGAGGGGGTCCTATGGTCAGTGACCTCTCTTAGCGCATTTTCAATATTCTGTCAGGAGGTAGAAGGTCCTGCTGTCTTTCTGCGCGTGCCGTGTTTTTGTGTTCTCCACGGTGCACGTCTGGCTTTGTTGTGATCTCTGGCAGGCGATTCGCTGGATTGTGTCGTTGGTGCAGATTCGGCTGCATCAACAGGCTTTGCATTGGCGTTAGCCGTCGCGGCGGGCGTAGATTTTCCAGTCTGTGCAGGCCCGTCCGCAGCGTGGCTTGCAGTGCCACCGGCGTTGCTGCCTGTGGGAGTTATGCCGTTGTTGTTACCTGGTCTGGATCGGCTGGGGTCGTTGTACTTTTTATGGTGTGGCCTTGCAGGTCTGGCACCATTTTTCTGCTGATCGTTGCCGTCGTTTCTGCGGTTGGCATGTTGCGGATTGCCATTGCGTTGAGTGGTCGGGCGTCTTCGTTGCCTGCCGCGCTGATTGTTGGCTCTTTTGCCGTCGGCATTTTGCTGAGGTGGATTGCTGTCGCCGTCTGCGTCAGATCCGTTTCTTTCCGCCGCTATTTGCTGCGCCGCATAACGAGCTTGATCTTCGCGGTACCAATCGCTGCCACGCAGTTCATGCAAGCCCGGGTTGTAGCTCGAATCTGAAGGCGACCATTGCTGACCATTTTGCGCGGAGCGATTCTGGAAATTGCGTCGGTTGCCGTTGTTGTCGTTTCGTTTGTAGTTGCCGGGTCGCGCCCGATTACCGTTGACTCTGGAATCGTTAAACTGCAGGTTGTCAGAAAAGCTATTGAAGTTTCTGTTTCCCGAGCCTTGATGAATGGCGCGAAACTCTGATTCGGAATCAGGTGCTGTGTAGCTTTTGAGGTGTTTATCCTGTCGGCCTCGCACCTGATTGCCATTTCGCGCTGCATTGTGCGCGCGTTGCGCAACATTGCCGTTTCTGTTTCCGCCGCTGTTTTCAGAACTCTTGGCGTTACCAGCGCGTGGTGCGCGCGGACTACTCGGGCGTGTTTGCTTGTTTGAGATTTCTGCCATTTTATCGATGTATTGTTCGAAATTGATGGTTGAGCGCAATAGTAGGCACCTGCATCAAGACCTGAGTTCGTGATGTAAAAGGTGCGGGTCAGCCCCGACAAAAAAACCGATACTGCCGTTTCGTCGGAAACGTTAATTGTCAATATTCAAAATATAGAATCGAAAACGAATACGCCAATGTGCACGGATCTTTCCGTGTCATTCCGTCGATTATTAACAAACGACTCCGTTAATTCATCATGATTGACTGATTTCGACAATCATGCCCAGTGGTATTTGTCAACTGGAGTATCCGACCAACGATATTATTTGTCTGGGGGATAGACAGTAATCTTTTTGTACAGTGTTGCAGCCAGGGATATTACTTTACAGCGATAATTGTTGTTAGTGGCTGGTCTTTTTCTTCTCTCACGTTCTAACGCTATTGTCCCCCGAACTATCCAAATAGTCTAGTAGAATTTGAACATCGCTGCTGCGGACAGTCGCAAACTTGTCTTTCTGCTCATTACTTGTAGTGGTCGTCGACAAAAATTGCTAAAGCTTGAGGCGAAGTATTACCGATTCCGGCTAGGTCGTCACAACTTTACGAAATTTGTTCTGGCGCCTTACCAGGCAGGCTGTTCTCGTGAACCCGTCAGCTTGGGGCCCGGCTGGGTGTGTGGCGGTTCATGAGGGAGGCGCTGGGTCAGCTCACGTGTGGCGCAGGTCGATCAGTTGTTGGGTCGGGTCCGCTTTCCGGGTGCATTGTGCCTGACAGGCGTGGGGCGTAAAGATGTGGCGGATGGATGGCAGTGATCGATTAGTCGAGTTTGGTTTCGAATCTGCCCACCACCGAGGTCGGTGCTGAGTGCAGTGGTGTCGTTGCATTCTCAGCCACAATCGCACTGGGTCGCTGTTGGGCGATCTCTCCGGAGGTGGCGGGAAACGACAGCCCGGGAGCGTTGCTCAGCAGGTACAGCAATAACGCCGAGAACGCGAACTCGAGAAGAATCAGCCAGGGAGGTACATGCAATTGTTTGAAGGTTGTTCGATTGCTAGCCGCAGATTTTTTCACTTTATTGTTATCGCATCTGTGGAGGGTCGCTGCGCGCACGCATCGCTGGTTGTCGGCGCCGAATCATTGTGCAGCTACTACCGTGATAGTGCGACCCTTATAACAGCCATGTAATTTGCGTGACCCGGCCGATGCTCAGCCGGGTCAGCTCACTTCTATGGTCTAGTTTTTGGCAAATTCCGGGTAGGCTTCCAGTCCACACTCGGCGATATCGACGCCGTCGTACTCGTCTTCGGCGCTGACTCGAATGCCCATCACTCCATCAATCAACGTCCAGACCATGATGCTGGCGACAAACGTCCACGCGAATATGCTCCCCATGCCCAGCAATTGCGCTTGCAGGTTTGCATCAGAATTGGTCAACGGCACCGCGAGCAGGGCCCAGATGCCGACCACGCCGTGTACAGAGATCGCGCCAACAGGGTCGTCTATTCGCATTTTGTCGAGCGAGATGATTGCGATGACAACCAACAATCCGCCCGTTGCTCCGATTGCTGTCGCCACACCAGCAGATGGTGTCAACGGCTCTGCGGTAATTGCCACGAGTCCCGCCAGTGCGCCATTCAGGGCCATGGTGAGGTCTGCTTTCTTGAACAGCAGTCTTGCGGTCAATAGTGCGGCCAGTACTCCGCCAGCCGCGGCCATATTGGTGTTCACAAATATCGCGGCGACGGCATTTGCCTCGTCGATATTCGATACTTTGAGCTCTGATCCGCCATTAAAGCCGAACCAGCCCATCCACAAAATGAAAGTGCCCAGCGTTGCCAATGGCAGATTGGCGCCGGGTATCGGACGCACCTCGCCGTTGGGGCCGTATTTGCCTTTTCTGGGGCCCAGAATCAGTACGCCTGCCAACGCGGCTGCTGCGCCGCACATGTGGACAACGCCCGATCCGGCGAAATCCTGAAATCCCGCCTCTTGCAGGAAGCCGCCGCCCCACTTCCAATAGCCCTGAAGGGGGTAGATGAACGCGGTGAAAATCACTGCGAAAAACAGAAAGGCCCATAGCTTCATTCGCTCGGCAACCGCCCCGGAGACGATCGACATGGCGGTGGCGACGAAGACGACTTGGAAAAAGAAGTCAGATCGCGAGGAGTAGTACGTCTCGCCGTTGCTCTCGAGTACGGCGGCAGCCTCGTGTTCGCTGCCCAGCATCCAGCCTACGCCAGGCCAGTAGGCATTGACCGCTTCGGCCGGGTACATAATGGCGTAGCCGCAAACCATGTACATCAGGCAGGCGATGGCAAACAATGCGATGTTTTTGGTTAGAATTTCTGCGGTATTTTTCGACCTGACCAGCCCGGCTTCCAGCATTGAAAATCCGGCTGCCATCCACATCACCAGCACGCCCGACATCAGAAAGTAAAAAGTGTCCAGCGCGTACGCCAGTTCCGTAGTTTGTTCCATGGTGTCTCTCCCCAAATAAGATGTTGTTGTTCTAAAGGGCTGTTGGGCCGGTCTCGCCGGTTCGAATGCGGATGACCTGTTCCAGATCGGAGACGAAGATCTTTCCGTCGCCGATTTTGCCGCTGTTGGCAGAGGTGCTGATCGCCTCAATTGCCTGGTCAAGCAGGGAGTCGTCGATAGCCAGTTCGATTTTGGTTTTAGGGAGGAAGTCGACGACGTATTCAGTGCCGCGGTAGAGTTCAGTGTGGCCCTTCTGCCGGCCAAATCCTTTGACCTCGGTGGCGGTGATGCCCTGGGCGCCGATTGCGGAAAGTGCCTCTCTGACCTCATCGAGTTTGAAAGGCTTGATGATCGCTGTTACGAGTTTCAAGTTTGAGTTCTCCAATGAATGGTACTCATGATAAGCGATTTATGTGCCAATTTAGAATTTATATATAAAACAAAAAGATAGACCGTTTTATTTGTGAAAATCATCTCTAGATGCACCTGTGTGGTGCTTTGACAATTTGATCGCGCACACGAATGGTGCGACGGGTTGGCTCGTTGGCCCATGGCAGATGCGATATGCTCAAGGGCATCCCTGTGAACGTGATAGAAAGAGCGAATTACGATGAAAAAGGCTGGTGTGCTTGACGATTTGGTGGACAAACTGGGGTCGGTATTGCCCAGTGGTGCGTCCGAACTGAAAGCGGATTTTGAAAAAAATGCCCGTTCGACCGTACAGGCAGCGCTGACACGCATGGATCTGGTCACTCGTGAAGAATTTGATTTGCAAGTCGCGCTGTTGCAGCGAACGCGTGAAAAGCTCGATCGGCTGGAAAAACTGGTCGAATCAATGTCCACCGATTCCAAAGCCTGACTTTATTGGGCGGTAGTTGCCTGCGGATAATTTGCCGCTGGCCGTGTTCAGTTGTCCCCGGCGTCGCTCCAGCTAGCGCCAAAACGTGTTAAAGAGCAGTGTTGTATGAGCCTTGCAGTAGTTCGAAGTCGCGCGCTGGCCGGCGTGCAGTCGCTGCCAGTTCTGGTGGAGGCCCATCTGACGGGTGGTCTGCCCTCGCTTTCGATTGTCGGTATGCCAGAGACCACGGTGCGCGAGGCCAAGGATCGAGTCCGCGCCGCCATACTGAACTCGGGCTTTGAATTTCCCGAACGACGCATCACCATCAATCTGGCGCCTGCCGATTTGCCCAAGGCAGGCGGGCGATTCGATTTGCCAATTGCACTGGGAGTGCTGGCAGCGTCAGGCCAGCTTCCCGCCGATTGCCTCGAGACACTTGAGTTTGTCGGTGAGCTGGCGCTCGGTGGAGAGCTTCGTTCCGTTGGCGGAATTTTACCGACATCTGTCGCGGTCGCTGCCAGTGGTCATGGGTTGGTGGTTCCGGTTGCGAATGCGGTCGAGGCGGCGCTGGTGGAGGCGGCCAGTATCTACGCCTTCGATAGTCTGATCAGTCTGTGCAATGCGCTGCCCAAGCGCGCGTCGATGGCTGCCAGCCAGCACTCAGAGGATATCGGCTTTCGAACAGTCAATAGCGCACTGTATGCGGATCTCGCCGACGTCCGCGGTCAGCATCGCGCTCGGCGGGCGCTCGAGATTGCGGCGTCCGGCGCTCACAATCTGCTGATGGTTGGGCCGCCGGGCACCGGCAAGTCGATGCTGGCGAGTCGCTTGCCCGGTATTCTGCCAGCCATGTCGTTGGATGAGGCGATGGAGTCGGCGAGCATCGCATCAATCAGTCATCAGGGACTCGATTTAGATAACTGGCGCCTACGGCCCTATCGGGCGCCACACCACACTGCATCCGGGGTGGCGCTGGTCGGCGGTGGCAGCGTGCCGATGCCGGGTGAAATCTCCCTTGCCCACAACGGTGTGCTGTTTCTCGATGAATTGCCAGAGTTCACCCGGCAGGTTCTGGACGTCATGCGCGAACCACTCGAAAGCGGCGAGATAACCATTTCGCGCGCTGGCCGTCAGTCTGACTTTCCCGCTCGTATTCAGTTGGTGGCCGCGATGAATCCCTGTCCCTGTGGCTATGACGGAGATCCACTCAATCATTGTCGATGTTCGCCCGACCAGATTTCGCGCTACGCCGGTCGGGTCTCTGGCCCGCTACTCGATCGTATCGATTTGCATCTCCTGGTGCAGCGGATTGCCTACGCTGAGCTGCGTTCGGATGCCAGCCGCGGAGAGTCGAGCAACGAGGTGCGAGCGCGAGTGGCTCGCGCGCATGCGCGGCAGATCGATCGCTGTGGCAGGCCCAATGCACGCATGACGGGTGCCCAGATTGAGCAATTCTGCGGGTTAACTGAGCAGCAGCATGTCTGGCTGGAAAAGGCGCTGAGTCGCTTTAACCTATCAGCCAGAGCGGTGCATCGGGTTTTGAAGGTCGCGCGCACAATCGCCGACCTTGCCGAGAGCGATGCGATCGGACAGCGTCACCTGGCTGAGGCGATGAGCTATCGGCCAGTCAAGTCGGCGGTCAATGCCAGTTGATGGTCTTCGCAGGGCTGTTATGTGGCGAATCCAGCCAATTTTGGTGAAACCGCCGGTGGTATAACACTCGCGCCGAGCTCTGGCTCAACTCAATTTTGTGGATCGACTATGCAGAAAATCATTGATGGTAAGGCCTTCGCGGCAAACCTTCGCGCTGAAGTGCAGCGCAAAGCGGAGCTATTGGTCAAAGGCGGTGGTGTTACTCCCGGGCTTGCGGTCGTGCTGGTGGGTGAAGATCCCGCCAGTCAGGTCTATGTTCGCAGCAAGGGCAAGCAGACGATCGAAGTGGGCATGAAGAGTTTTGAGCACAAGTTGCCGGATACAACCACGCAGCAGGAGCTGGTCGATCTGATCGACTCACTCAACGCAGACGACTCGGTGCATGGGATTCTGGTGCAGTTGCCGCTGCCCCCGCAAATTGAAGAAAAAGTTGTCATTAACCGCATCAGCCCTGACAAAGACGTAGACGGCTTTCACCTCAATAACGTGGGTCGGCTTTCGATCGGTGATCCTGGGATTGTGCCGTGCACGCCGCTTGGCTGCATCATGATGATCAAGGAACAGTTGGGTGATCTGTCGGGTAAGCATGCGGTGATTGTCGGGCGCTCCAATATTGTTGGCAAGCCAATGGCATCGTTGCTGTTGATGGAGAACTGCACGGTCACCATCACCCATTCCAGGACTAAAGATCTGGCCGCAGAATGTCGCCGTGCAGACATACTGGTCGCGGCCGTCGGCAGGCCCGAAATGATCGTTGGCGACTGGGTCAAACCGGGCGCTACCGTGATAGACGTTGGTATCAATCGAATCGACGCCGGCGAGGGCAAGACAAAGCTCGTGGGTGATGTCGACTTTGCCAGTGTCGAGCCGGTTGCGGGTCACATCACGCCGGTGCCTGGTGGTGTGGGGCCGATGACGATCGCTTGTCTGTTGCACAACACCCTTCAGCAGGCCTGTCGAATCACCGGCAAGCAGGTACCCGAATAACGCGCGGCCGCCTCCAGTCGATTGGGGCGGACGGCGTGGTCTGTGCGGAAAATCGACTCAGTTGCAACTCTCTGTTTGCAGGCTAACACCCGTCAGGCGTAGCGATTGGTTTCGTCGTCGGGTGCGCGTCTATAGCGTTTGTAGTTCCACATGTACTGACTGGGCGCCAGGTCGATACAGCGTGTTACGCAGCGATTCAACTCCGTTGCCGCTGCCACGCTGTCTTTGCTATACAGCGCTTCGCCGGGTTCCAGGTAGTGCAGTTCGTATCCTTTGCCGCGCGGTAAGCGCCGCATCGCAGCGAACACCACAGGCGTGTGGTTGCGTCGTGCAAGATTCCCAAGAAACGTCATCGTGTAGGCGGGTGAGGCGCCAAAATTCGCGAATACGCCACTTTGATCAACAGGCTCCTGGTCGGGTAACACACCGATGATCTCGCCGCGTTTGAGCGCCGCGACCAGATTCTTCATGCCGCTTCGGGATATCGCGTGGCACTTACCGCCAAATCGTTCGCGTGCGCCGATGACGACTTCGTCGATCTCCGGGTTCTTGCCGGGCTGATAGAGAAAGTGCATGGCGTGCCGGCAGGTCAGATACAGACCAATCAGCTCCCAACTACCGATATGCGGTGCGGCAACGATCACGCCGTTGCCCTGCGCGATCGCCCGATCGAGAATGTCTTTGTCGTGTTCTCGTCTGACCAGATTGAGGACGCGCTGCCGCCGCCAGCGCCAGAATGCGCCGAGCTCGGCAAAGTTCTTACCCGTCTCGGCAAGATTTTCGTGCACGATCAGCTGTTTTTCACTTGGCGACAACGTCGGCAGGCACAGATCAAGGTTGCGGGCAATGACCTTTCGCAATCGTTGCGACGCAGCCCCGGACAGCCGACCCAATGCCGTGCCTAACGCGTGGGCGATTGGCAGTGGCAGCCAGGAAAACAGGCGAAGCAGTGTTGTAAACAGGAATCGGCGAGGTGTCACAAAGCGTGGTTGGGTGGCAACGGGCGGGCAAACTGGTGTTGCCATTGTCTGGAAACACGCGCTCAGCGGGGGTTACAATTCGGGCAGCAGGCGCAGGCAAGAAAAAGCCCCGAGCATCTCTGATCGGGGCGAAAGTCCTTACAATTGAGGTGTGCATGGTGGCGAGGTCTGCTTCAAACCTGTTCACCGGGGTATCCTTACTCCAGTAACCGATTATCCCGTCAACCTGAGAGTGGGTCACCCGGCCTCTGCTGACTTTTCTGCCATCTTTTTCTGAAAAATATGTAGGGTTTGTCCTACATCCGGTTAGGGCTCATGATCGCATTGCTGCAGCGAGTTACCAGCGCGAGTGTCACGATAGAGGGCGACACAGTGGCGTCAATCGATGTGGGTCTCCTGTGTCTGATTGGCGTTCAACCGGAAGACACTGAAGATAGCGCCAGCGTGTTGTTGAACAGGATCCTGAACTATCGGGTATTCTCCGACAGCCGAGATCGAATGAATCTAAGTCTGCGGGATACCGATGGTGAGTTGCTGCTGGTGCCGCAGTTTACGCTGGCCGCCGATACTCGAAGCGGATTGAGACCTGGATTCAGTACCGCCGCAAAGCCTGATCTGGGAGCGAGGCTCTTTGGTATACTGTGCGATCAGGCGAATGCGAGCGACGCCCGCTGCCAGTTCGGCGTGTTTGGCGCCGACATGCAAGTGGCCCTGGTCAATGACGGGCCGGTGACTTTCTGGCTTCATGTCGACTGACCCGGACCTGCGCCCACCCTCCCAATTATTCAAGTACAGCTGATACATGACCAGTCGCACGGCCAGCGTGGTGAGAAACACGCTCGAAACCAGAATTCGTATCGATCTTGATATCGATGGAAAAGGTACCGGAGACCTGCACAGCGGTGTGCCGTTTCTCGATCATATGCTGGACCAGATAGTGCGTCACGGCCTGGTCGATCTCAGTGTGCATTGCGACGGCGACACCGACATAGACGATCATCACTCGGTAGAGGACATCGGTATCAGTCTGGGACAGGCCTTCGATCAGGCCCTGGCTGACCGGGCAGGTATTGTTCGCTACGGCCACGCCTATGTGCCGCTCGACGAGGCCTTGTCACGTGTGGTCATCGACTTTTCAGGCAGGCCCGGGCTTTTCTACCATTGTGATTTCGTTCGTTCCCATGTGGGTCGCTTCGATGTCGATCTGGCGCGAGAATTTTTTCAGGGTTTCGCCAACCACGCGCGCTGCACGCTCCATATCGATAACATTCGTGGCCAAAACGAGCACCACAAGATAGAGACCATATTTAAAGCCTTCGGGCGAGCGATTCGGGCAGCGACTGCCGAAGACGCGCGCATGGCGGGACAGTTGCCCTCGACCAAGGGCAGTCTCTAGCTTGGCCGCGAAGCTCGTCGTCATCGACTACGGCATGGGTAACCTCAGATCGGTGGCTCAGGCGCTGGAGAAGGTCGCACCCGACATGACGGTCCAGATCTCATCCAGCGCTGCGCAAATCGAAGCTGCAGATCGAATCGTGTTTCCGGGACAGGGGGCGGCGCGAGATTGCATGCACAACATTGGGCGGGCAGGATTAGAACCCGCGATTCGCAAAGCCTGCCGCGATAAGCCGTTTCTGGGCATTTGCATGGGGTTGCAGGTGCTGCTGGACAGCAGCGATGAAAATGGTGGCACCGATTGCATGGGGCTTTTTGCCGGGCGGGTCGAGAAGTTTGATCGCTCGGTGCAAAAAAGCGGTTTCAAAGTCCCGCACATGGGCTGGAACGAGGTCGAACAACGCCAGTCCCATCCGCTCTGGGCGGGGATCGCGGATCGAGCTCGTTTCTATTTCGTGCACAGTTACTACGTGCAGCCAGAGCAACAGGAATGGGTTGCCGGCAGCACCAGCTACCTGCACCCGTTTGCCAGTGCACTGGCGCGAGACAATGTCTTCGCCACCCAGTTTCATCCTGAAAAAAGCGCGCACGATGGATTGCGTCTGCTGCAGAACTTTACTCGCTGGAGCATCTAGTGTCCGCAATCGATGAGCGCCTGCCATGCAGCTAATACCGGCGATTGACCTCAAAGACGGCCAGTGCGTGCGGCTAAAGCAAGGGCGGATGGAGGACAACACCGTTTTCTCTTCCGATCCGCTGGCAACTGCTAAACGCTGGCTGGATGAAGGGGCCGAGCGACTGCATATCGTCGATCTCGATGGCGCGTTTGCCGGCGAACCTCGCAACGCGGCAATAGTTGGTGAAATCTGTCGCAAGCTACCCGAACTTGAAGTTCAGGTCGGCGGCGGCATCCGTGATCGAAAAATTGCACAGGCCTATTATGATGCGGGCGTGAAATGGCTGATCGTCGGAACGCAGGCCGTGCGCGAGCCCGAATTCGTTACACAATTGTGTTGCGATTGGCCGCATCAGGTGATCGTCGGTCTGGATGCGCGTGATGGCATGGTCGCACTCAACGGTTGGGCCGAGGCGTCAACGGCGGATGCAACCACTCTTGCCCAGAGTTTTCAGGGCGTGGGCGTCAGTGCCATTGTGTATACCGATATCAGCCGCGACGGCATGATGCAGGGTTTCAATCGCGAGACCACAGCCGAACTTGCCAGTGCCATCGATATTCCGGTGATCGCCTCGGGTGGTGTCAGTAGTTACGATGACATCGCCCACCTCTGTTCCATCGAAAAAAAAGGCGTCAGTGGGGCCATTCTCGGGCGTGCCATCTACGATGGCGAAATTTCGCTGTCCAGAGCGCTCTCACAGGTGGCACAAGCGGCGGGGGCAACCTAGCATGGGACTTGCCAGGCGCATTATTCCCTGTCTCGACATCGACAATGGCCGCGTGGTGAAGGGGGTTAACTTTGTCGATATCGTCGATGCCGGCGATCCGGTCGATGCCGCGCGAAGCTACGATGCAGCCGGCGCTGATGAGATCACCTTTCTGGATATTACGGCAAGCTCCGACAACCGCGGCATCATTCTGGATATCGTCGAGCGCGTCGCCGAGCAGGTCTTCATCCCGCTGACGGTCGGTGGCGGCGTGCGCGAGTACGCCGATATCCGCAGGCTGCTTAACGCCGGTGCCGACAAGGTCAGCATCAATACGGCCGCGGTGTCCAACCCGGAGCTGGTGCGCGAGTCATCCGACCGAGTGGGCAATCAGTGTATCGTGGTAGCGCTGGATGCGCGTCGGGTCGATGGCGCTGAGACGCGCTGGGAAATCTTTACGCATGGCGGGCGGCGTGCAACCGGTATCGACGCGATAGAGTGGGCGTGCAAGATGGCAGAGTTTGGCGCTGGTGAGCTATTGCTGACCAGCATGGATCGCGACGGCACACGTGAGGGATTCGATCTTGCCCTCACTCGGGCAGTCGCCGATGCGGTCGATGTGCCGGTCATTGCCTCCGGCGGGGTGGGGACTCTGGGTCACCTGTGCGATGGTGTCACCGAGGGCGGCGCGGATGCGGTACTGGCGGCCAGTATTTTTCACTTTGGCCAGTATTCGATCGCAGAGGCCAAGCAAGCCATGCGTGATGCCGGGATCGAAGTGCGTATGCTGGATAGTGGGGAAACGGCGCATGGCGGATAGCTGGCTGGATCAGGTAGCGTGGAATGCACAGGGGCTGGTCGCCACTATCGCTCAGGACGAACGCTCTGGCGAGGTACTGATGATGGCGTGGATGAATCGCAGCGCACTCGAACAGACACTGGCACGTGGTGAGGCGGTATACTGGTCCCGCTCACGACAGCGCCTGTGGCACAAGGGAGAGAGTTCCGGTCACGTGCAAACGGTGTCTGATATTCGCCTCGACTGCGACGGCGACACGGTGCTGCTCAAGGTGCGACAGCAGGGCGGTATGGCCTGTCACACGGGGCGGGCGCATTGCTTCTACCGGAAGCTGACTGAGGCTGGCTGGCAGGCGGTTGAGCCGGTGCTGAAAGATCCAGAAGAAATCTACGCCAAAAAGCCATGAAAGACACGATCCTGACCGATCTCGCGCGCCAGCTAGAGCAAAGAAAAAGTGCGACTGCGTCGGAATCTTACGTCGCAAGCTTGTATCAGCGCGGCACAGACGCCATCCTTAAGAAGATTGGCGAAGAAGCCACAGAGACCATAATTGCCGTAAAATCGGGCCAGCGAAACGATATCATCCACGAGACGGCGGACCTCTGGTTCCACACCCTCGTCATGCTGGCCGAGCAGAATCTTGGTCCCGACGACGTATTAAAAGAACTCGAGCGCCGGTTTGGGACCTCGGGACACGACGAAAAAGCCGCTCGATCGTTAGAATAGACAAGTTGCAGACACAGACAGGTAACTCACCATGATGCCAAGTATCCCCCAGCTACTGATCGTGCTGGTCATTGTTGTTCTCATTTTCGGCGCCAAGCGCCTGCGCAACCTCGGGGGTGATCTTGGCTCCGCGGTGAAGGGTTTCAAAGATGCGGTGAAAGAAAAGCCGGACGACGAGGCCGACGAAGTTGCGGCGGGCCAGATTGAAGATGGCGCCAACACGGTTGCCGAGCGCGTTGCCGACGGTGCCGAGGCAGTGGCTGAAAAGAAAGAAGGCTGATCGGTGGTTCGCTCGATTTTTCGCCTGTCCCACTAGTTTGCAGGTGAGCTGACTTGTTCGACGTCGGATTTCAGGAAGTCGTGCTGATCGGTGTGATCGCGCTGCTCGTGATCGGGCCGGAGCGCTTGCCTGCCGTCGCGCGCAGTGTTGGCCGCTGGGTCGGCAAGATGCAGCGATTTGTCGCAGGTGTAAAGCGCGACCTGCAGTCCGAATTGAACACCGACGAAGTGCGCAAGTTGCTGAACTCGCAGGAAGATCAGATCCGCGAACTCAAGGAGATGGTGAACGAGACCCGATCCGATTTTGAAAAGACGGCGCGCTCGGCGAGCAGCGATCTGTCCAGCGGTATGGATCAGGCCGTCGACCAGGTTCGGGACGCGGCGAGTGCAGTGAAAAAGAATAACGATGACGTCGCTGCCACAATCAACGACACGCCAGACAATCCCAAGACCGGCTCCGCATGAGTGCATCTGCTGATAACGGGGGCGCTGAAATGGGGCTGCTGTCGCACCTGGTCGAACTGCGTGATCGCCTGTTGCGTATGGTGTTGGCGATAGGTGTCATCTTTTTGTGCCTGTTCCCGTTTGCCGATGAAATCTACAGCCTGCTGGCAGAACCGCTGCTGCGGCATATGCCTGAAGGCACCAGCATGATCGCGATCGATGTTGCCGCGCCGTTCCTGATCCCGTTCAAAATGGTGCTGATGCTGTCGATTTTTGTCACCGCGCCCTTTTTGTTGTACCAGATTTGGGCCTTTGTCGCGCCCGGGCTCTACAGTCATGAAAAGCGCCTGGCGTTTCCGCTGCTGCTGTCGAGCACGCTGCTGTTTTATGTCGGCGTCGCGTTTGCCTATTTTGTGGTGTTTCCGCTGGTATTCGGGTTTTTCACCAGCGTCGCGCCCGAAGGTGTTGAAGTCAGTACGGATATCGCGCGGTATCTTGATTTCGTTTTGGCGATCTTTCTCGCTTTTGGCATCGCATTCGAAGTGCCAATCGCGACGATCCTGCTGGTCGCGATCGGCGCTGCAACGCCGGAGAGCCTGGCGGCCAAACGGCCCTACTTCATTGTCGCCGCGTTTATTATCGGCATGTTCCTGACCCCGCCCGATATCATCTCGCAAACGTTGCTGGCGCTGCCGATGTGGCTGCTGTTTGAGGTTGGCATTTTCTTCTCGCGCCTGTTTCTCAAACGCAAGGAGGAATTCTCCAAGGCCGCCGAGGCGCGCTATCAGCAAAACGACGAGCCATCGCCCGCAGCAGGGCAATCCACCGTTGGCGCTGCGGTCAGTGGTGCGGGCAGTGCGACGGATCTGACCGACGACGAGATGCAGGCTGAGCTCGATCGGGAAGACTTCGCCGACAAGCAATCCGACGATTCCAAAGATAAACCCTGACACCCACCGGCTGCGCGGTGGGGTCGCTGCGTGGCGGTACAGTTGATTTTCAGGGTCTGATCGTTGCTAGTTGAGCTTCGCCTTCAATAAAGATCCGTATCGATGCAAAACCAGTCACTCGCCCCCCGCCAGCCGGTTCTGCTGGTCATCATGGATGGCATTGGCCTGAACCCCTCGCCGCTGAACAACGCGGTGGCGATGGCGGCTACGCCCAACCTCGATCAATTGTTCGCCAGCAACCCAGTCACTGTGCTGGAGGCGTCCGGCGCGGCTGTTGGTCTGCCGGACGGCCAGATGGGCAATTCCGAGGTCGGGCACCTGACCATCGGTTGCGGCGCGATCTTGCGCCAGGATCTCGTGGTGATAAACGAGTCAATTCGAGACGGCAGCTTTGCAGCCAATGCCGCGATAGCGGAAGCCTGTCGCGGCGCCGCCGCCGATAATCGGCCGTTGCATCTGATTGGGCTAGTGTCTGACGGTGGTGTCCACAGTCATCTGGATCATCTGCTGGCGCTGATTGACTGCTGTCGGCAATACTCGGTTGTGCCAATGCTGCACATGATTACTGATGGCCGCGATACCGCACCGCAGTGTGCGATTCGCTACCTCGATCAGATCGAGCCGGCCCTGCAACAGGCCGGTGGTCAGATTGCATCGGTC
Organism: uncultured Granulosicoccaceae bacterium; assembly: GCA_964646405.1. GTDB lineage: Bacteria > Pseudomonadota > Gammaproteobacteria > Granulosicoccales > Granulosicoccaceae > CAKZSB01. The sequence continues at coordinate 39,346 of CAZYDV010000008.1, forward strand.
AGCGGTCGCTACTACGCGATGGATCGCGACAATCGCTGGGAGCGCGTCGAGCGTGCGTGGCAGGCGATGGTTAATGGCGTGGGTGAGCAGGCAAAGTCGGCGCGAGATGCGATCGAATCCGCCTGGCAGCGCGGCGAGACGGATGAGTTTATCAATCCTGCGGTGATTGAAGGCGGGCGTTCAATTGGCGATGGCAGTCACGCTATATTCTTCAATTTTCGCAACGATCGTCCACGCGAGTTGTCCGCAGCGTTGGTCGATCCTGCCTTCTCGCATTTTGACCGTGGGAATTTTGGCACGATATCGCTGGTCACGATGACCCACTACCACGAGAGTTTCAATTGTCCGGTGGCGTTCACCAAGGATCAGCCGGCGCAAACGTTGGGCGCTGCTATCTGCGACGCTAGCGTGGCACAGTTCCACGCCGCCGAGACTGAGAAATACCCGCACGTGACGTTTTTTTTCAATGGCGGGCGAGAGCAGCCGTTTGAGCAGGAGGATCGCGGATTGTCACCTTCTCCGAAGGTCGAAACCTACGACCTGAAGCCCGAGATGAGTGCCTACGACGTGCGCGACTTAGTCATCCAGGCGTTGCAGGCAAATCGCTATGGCTTTGTTGTCGTCAATCTGGCCAATGGAGATATGGTCGGTCACACAGGTGTGCCGGATGCGGTGGTGAAGGCGGTGGAGGTGGTTGATGAAGTGGTTGGCGAATTGGTGGAGGTAGCCAGTGCGGCGGGTTACTCGGTGATTTTAACCGCCGATCACGGCAATGCCGATATGCTGGTCGATCCGGTTTCTGGTGTGCCGCATACCCAGCATACAACCTTTCCGGTTGCCTGCATGGTGAAGGACAAAAGCGCCTGGCAATTGGCCAATGGATTTGGCTTGTCGGCGATTGCGCCGACAGTATTGCAGTTGATGGGTATCGATAAACCCGCCGGCATGACCGGTCAGTCGCTGCTGCTCGCCGAGCGCTAACGCATCGCTTCCAGTTCATCCCATCGATCGTAGGCCAGCTGCAACTCGTTTTCCATTTGTTTGAACTTGTCTTGCAGGGCGGCCTGTTCCGGGGCCGGCAGCTGATAGGTTGCAGGGTCTGACAGTTGCAGTGCCAGCGCGTCCTTATCGGCCTCCAGCGATTCTATCTGCGTGGGCAGCACGTCGAGTTCACGTTGTAATTTGTACGACAGCTTGGCGGTCTTCGGTGCAGTGCCTTGCTGTTTGGTTTTGGCAGCCGGTTTTTTTTCTGCAGAAGGTTTGTTGTTCTGCAACCGGGCCGACTGATTCAGATAATCGTCGTACCCACCAACGTATTCCTCTATACCGCCCTGGCCATCGAGTACCAGTGTACTGGTTGCAATATTATTGATGAATTCGCGATCATGACTCACCAATAACACGGTGCCGACAAAGTCTGTAATCGTGTGTTCCAGTAGTTCCAGCGTCTCTACGTCAAGATCGTTGGTTGGCTCGTCCAGAACCAGCAGGTTGGCGGGGCGGGTAAACAGTTTGGCGAGCAACAAACGGTTGCGTTCACCACCGGACAATTTATTGATCGGCGCGCGCGCGCGTTCCGGCGCGAAAAGAAAATCCTGCATATAGCCCATGATGTGCTTTCTCTCGCCAAACACTTCGATAAAGTCAGCGCCTTCCGATACATTGTCTGCAGCGCTTTTGGTCTCATCGAGTTGTTGTCTGAGCTGATCGAAATAGGCGATCTTAAGATTGGTGCCGTGGCTGACCTTGCCGCTGTCAGGTTGCAGTTGATCGAGGATCAATTTAACCAGCGTCGTTTTCCCACTGCCGTTGGGGCCGATGATGGCGATTTTGTCGCCGCGCATCACGGTGCAGGAAAAATCTCTGACAATCGGTGACTGGCCCGGGTGACTGAACGAGATGTTTTCCAGGTCGACCACGATCTTGCCTGACTTTTCTCCGCCCTGAAGCCGCAGGTTGGCTGTGCCGGATTGTTCGCGCCGTTGTGCACGCTCCTGGCGCAGCTTCTTCAGTGCTCTGACTCGACCCTCGTTGCGGGTTCGGCGCGCCTTGATTCCCTGGCGAATCCAGGCCTCTTCCTGCTGCAGCTTTTTATCGAAGAGTTGATTCTGTCGCTCTTCGTTTTCCAATGCCTGCTGCCGGGCCTGCAGAAAACGATCGTAGTGGTGGTTCCAGCTGGTTACGCGTCCGCGGTCGATATCGATGATTCGATTGGCGATATTGCGAATGAGTTGTCGGTCGTGACTGACAATGATCAGCGCGATCTGCAGCTTTTTTAGAAATCCCTCCAGCCACAGGATGGCATCGACATCCAGATGGTTGGTCGGCTCGTCCATCAGCAATAGGTCGGGTTGGCAGGCCAGTGCGCGCGCCAGCATGGTTCGTCGTTTCTGTCCACCCGACAGCGAATCCATCGTTGCGTCCGGGTCCAGTTGCAGGCGCGAGATCACATTGTTGATGTCCGCCGCTGCACGCCAGGCCTCGGCGCTCTCGACCGAACCTTCGGTGTCGCGGGTGGCGATAGCCGATGCGGCCATCTCTGGATCCAGGCCGCTGGCGGCAATATCGAAAACTGACCGACTATCAGTAGTGCCGGGCACTTCCTGTTGCAGCCGGCCGATGCGGGTGCCGTCGCGAATGACGATCTCGCCGCCGTCAGCCTGCACGTCGCCCGCGATCAGTTTCAACAGCGTCGACTTGCCCTCGCCATTGCGCCCGACGACCGCTATTTTTTCACCCGACTCGATCGTCAGGTCAACATGGTCGAGCAGCGTTTGCGGGCCGTAGGAAAGCTGCACGGCGCGCATGCGAATAAGTGCCATAGACGAGGGTCCGTGCGAGCGCCTGAAAAATCAGGCAGGTGCCAAAGTCGAAGTCGGTGTGTCGTTGCGATCAGCCTGGGTGCTGGCTGCCACGGACAGCGGTCTGCAATAGGATGCGCGCAACAGGCCAAGCATTGGCTTGCCGGGCTCAGCGAACGTCTCAAGCTCAATGCGATGATCTGTCAGTCGCGCGAGTGACGAGACGAGTGGGGCGGCAGCGGCACCACCGCCGAGAAAAAGATCGACGACCTGCTCGTTAGCCACCGAATAGCTGACAACCTGCGTCTGACGGCCCGCATAGTATTGCAGCAAACGCGTGCTGTCGCTGCCAATTACATTGCAACTGTGGATCGAGACTGCATCGGTGCCCGAGTGCAACAGTGCATTTGATACAGCACTGCTGTGGCGCCCGTGCTCTCGTGCCAATTGTGCGAGCTTCAATACCGCAGCGACGTCGCAAGCCGGGGCGCTGTTCTTCAGTGGCCGTGTGGCGTCGTAACCGTCGTGCTCCGCGTAAAGCAGCATGTGTAAGCCGAGCGTCGACACGCCATTCTGCATCGCGTCCTGCGCGGGTCCGTCACCGTCATCTGCTTCGCGCAGTTGCAGTTGATTGGCGATGGCTGTAGCTTGCAACCATTCGAATGATCGAACGTCGGTGTGCCACAAGTTAGCCGGGTAGAGGAGCGTGGCGCGGTTGCGCAACATTTTGCAGTGCAGGCTGTGCCGACTGCGCACGAGGCTCGACCAGTCGATAGCAGCGATGCGCCTGGCCAGTTGATCCAGCCAGTCTTCGGCGTTCGGCTTTGAGGAGTTATCTTGCATCTGAGAAGCCGCTTATTGGCAAGCTGAAGGGCATTGGCACGGTATCACATCGCACCCGGGCGCTGCATCGCGAAGCCTGCGCATGGACACAATTTAAGCGCCACAGGCTGAGCGCCGGCTCGATCCGCGCAATCTGATCAGGTGACGAGCGTTACGGCGGAGATGGGTTCTCGTGAGTCGTTGCTCAGGACTGCTTCTGTTGCCACTCGTTGGCTGTGTAGGCCTTGATGGTCAAGGCGTGTATGGCACCGCTCTTGATGTGCTCATCGAGCACGGCATAGATCATTTTGTGGCGCTTGAGCGTGCTCAGCCCATCGAATTCCTCGCTGATGACCAACGCCTCGAATTTGCTTCCATCGCCGCTGACATCCGCCTTTGACCCGGCAATGGATTTTTCGATTTGATCGCTGAAAAAATCCATTCTCATGCGTTGATTCTCCGCAAGCTAAACGCCGGATTATAACCGATGCGTGACGCGCAACACGTCGATCGGGAGGTTAAAAAAAGAGGGCCCGCATAG
>CAZYDV010000009.1:0-40730 GCA_964646405.1 uncultured Granulosicoccaceae bacterium
ATGCACAGTGCCAGTACCCAGGCTGCACATCGGCGACCAGGTTGATCAATTGCCATCGGCAGGGTCCTCGCCAAGATCTTCTTCAAAGTAATACACGCCAAGCCCCGCTCGGTGTCGACCGCTACCCTTGACTGACGGGTTGCTGCCGCGATCCTGCGTCGCCAGAAACTGATCCAGATAGACCAGCAGCTCGCGCCCCTTGTCGGTGCTGAGTTGTCTGAACAGCTCGACCGATTGGCTCGGCAAGTCGTCGTAGGCGACGCTCAGTTGCAGGCGCGAGAGGGGTTCGTTGGCCACCAGGTTGTGTTCGATGGTGTCGAGCAGGTCACCCGCACTTTGCGCCGAGATTCTCAATAGCTCTTCATTGCTGGCGCTTGGCACATAGCCGTGGGCCAGCAGTTTTACGCTTGATTCATCCGGCATGCTCACCGCGCCGACCCGTTTCAGTTCATCGAGAATAGCCCGCGCCGGGATATCACCGCTGTGGTTCTTCACCAGACTCTCGAAACTGATTTCATCGTTCTGTCCCCAGCTCAACAAGACCGGATTGCCTTCGTCGTCCTGATAGTCGTGTTCTCGCAACCAGGCGCTGATGACCCGCGCTGCGCGATTATTGCTACTGGCAGGAGTTGCCTGGTCAATCACTTCCGGGTCGGTGGGTTCGGGCTCGCTCAGCAGCCGTTTGACCTCTTTGCGATTGATGCCAGTCAGCACCGATACGCGCGAGACAGACTGTTTGCGGCCGGGAATGGCGAATTCGTCCTCGGCCACTTCGACAAACACCTTGCGCGCGACGTCTGCGAAGTCGGCGAATGCGATGCCATTGCGCATCAACAGGCTTGCGACGGGTCGCAATACCCGGCGGATCAACATTCGCAAGTGGGGATGAGGGGTACTCATGGCGGCAAAGTATAGTCGACTCGTTAAAATATTATGGGAATATAATCCCATTTAGTAAAGTTTCGGCTTGCATAGGCGAAAACGTTAGCTATATTATGGGAAAAAATACCCAAATATAATGGCATGGCTGCACTGGCAGCCCTACCGACACGCTCGTATCACCGGTTCAGGCGCCGATGACAGGGCACAGCTTAACGATAGAGGAGCTAGCAATGGGAATAGTGCAACAGGCAGCCGGTCAGTCCAAGAGACACTGGCGAGTTGCAATGACGCTGACCACGACAATCGCGCTGGTGGGTTGTGGTGGGTCCGGGTCGGTGCAGCAGAACTTGAGCCCGGACAGCGACGATGTGGTGCTGCAGTCCGCGGCCGCGGATACGCTGGTCAAGCAATCAATGCTCAATTACTACACCAGTACTGATCGTACCGGCGATTTCGTCGCGATCGATGGCGGTTTTGCCGAAACTCTGCCGACAGCTTTCACTGACAGCAGCGATTCGGGAACCTCAGGTGGCGATCGTTTCAGTGGCACCAACGTGCAGGAAGCCGGTGTGGACGAGGCCGATCGAGTCAAGATCGATGGCGATATTCTTTTTTCACTGGAGACCTCGTCGGCCGGCTACTACCCGGCGATCGATGAGCCCGTTTTTCTCGATTCGTTTATCGCGCCAACCGCGCAGAGCGATACCTTAAGTGTGTATCGACTCGATGATGACGATTCGCAAGCCCTGTCGCGCACGACGATCGAGCTGGACAGCCAGACCCCTGAGGGTATGTATCTGCACGGCTCTGGTGACGATCGCGAGCTAATCATGATGTCGCGCCGCTCGTTTGATATGTGGGGCTCCTGGTTTGACACGCGGCTGTGGTCGGGTTTGCAAACCCAGGTTACCTGGTTTGATGCGGCCGATCCGGCCAGCGTGACAAACAAGCGCACGCTGCAGATCGATGGCCAACTGGTGTCCAGTCGCAAAATTGGCAGCCGCCTGATTCTGGTGACGCGCTATCACCCGCAGCCGGAGGGACTGGTGGCATACCCCTATGAGGCGAGCCAGATTGAGACCAACCGGTCAGTGATTGAAAACGCGAGCGCAGAGTCGCTGTTGCCTGGCTACCAGGTAACAGAAAACGGCGTGACGGCTGATCGGGTGATGGTCAGCACGAGCAATCAGTGCTACTCGAGTGTGGCGTTGCCGCAGGACAACATTGCCGACAGCAGTGGTGATTCAGCTTCGAGCACATCGCCGGCTCCCGATGAGCTCAGCTATCCGAGTCCGGATGTGATTTCGATCATCACCGTCGATCTGGATAGCCAGGACATCTCGATGGACAGCACCTGTTTTGTCGGTGATACCGAAACCATGTATGTATCGACCGAGTCTTTGTATCTGGCCACGACACGCTATGCCTATAACTTCTCGGAAGATGATCAGGGCCGGCCGATTGTGTTCGACTATTCGCCGGAAATCACAACGGACGTCCATAAGTTCAGCCTGCAGGGCAACAACCCGGTATTTAAGGGCAGCAGTACCGTGCCCGGCCACCTGGGTTGGAATCAGGATCGAAAACCGTTTCGCATGAGCGAGAAGGACGGCAATCTGCGCATCGTCAGTTTCGATCAAAATCGGTCTGGTTCACCGGTGACATTGTCGATTCTTGCCGAGGGTGGGGATCGCAATTTGCGCACAGTAGCCACGCTGCCGAACGACAATCGGCCAGCGCATATCGGCAAAGTGGGCGAGCAGCTCTACGCCAGCCGTTTCATCGGTGATCGCGCCTATCTTGTTACGTTCAGACTCACCGATCCATTGTACGTACTGGATTTGGCGAATCCCGCCGACCCCTACATCGCCGGTGAGCTGGAATTGCCGGGCTATTCCGATTACCTGCACCCGGTCAATGATGGCCTGTTGCTCGGTGTCGGCAAAGATGCCATTGCAGATAACAACACCGGTTGGGGCGATGGTCGCGGTGCCTGGTATCAGGGCCTGAAACTGACATTGTTCGATGTCTCTGACCCGTCCGCACCTGTCGTGTCGGATGACCGAATCTTTGGCAAGCGCGGCACTGAATCGCCGGCGCTTTCGCAACATCATTCGTTTGCCTGGCTCGCTGGCGATGCATCGCGCAACGCACGCATGGCGATTCCGATGTCACTGCACGATGGTGCGTTCTACAGCGAGGGCGAACCCCGGGCGACCGCGGCGTGGACCTCCAACAATATGCTGACGATGGAGATCAATGAACAGACTCGCCTGTTCGAGAGCGTTCCGGACTGGACCTTCGAGCGTCAGGCCGATGGCAACCAGAGCTTCGTGTCGCTACACAATGACCGCGCGATTATTGGCGCCGCCGGAGATCTGTACGTCATCCACAACGGCTCGTTGCACTATGGTCAGTGGGGCAGTGACGCGCCCACCTCTATTGCTCGTTAAGGTAGCTGTTCAGCGCGCACCTGTCGAAAAAACCTGCCCCCAAGCGGACAGGTGTGCGCTGACACCTTTTAGCGACCTGCGGGTCGCTTTTTCGTTTGCGCGCCATGAAGGCGATACGCGCTGCAACCGGTGTAGTATGTGGCAAGGTTTCAGTAGAGCGTTCATTCATGCACGTACTGGTTGTCAACTGCGGTTCTTCGAGTGTTAAGTATCAACTGATCGATCTGCGCACTGACACGCGCATCGTCGCGGGTAAGTGTACGCGGATAGGCGATCCGGAGGGCCAGTTTGCCACTCACGCGGCGGCGCTTGAGCATCTGTGCAGTGAAGTCGCCGGGCATACGGTCGATGTCGTCGGGCATCGGGTGGTGCACGGAGGCGATCGATTCATCGATGCGACCGTCATCGACGATAGTGTGATCGCCGAGATCGATGCGCGCGCCGCCGATGCGCCGCTGCATAATCCCTTCAATCTGGAGGGTATTCAGCAAGCCAGACGCGCCTGGCCCGACGTGCCCCATGTCGCCGTTTTCGACACGGCATTTCATGCGCGCATGCCCAGGCGTGCGCAAACCTACGCCATCCCGACAGACGTTGCCGCCCGTCACCGCATTCGCCGCTTTGGATTTCATGGCACTTCTCATCGCTATGTGGCCGGAGAGGCGGCAGCGGCACTGGGCAGCTCGATGGCGGATTTGCGCATCGTGACACTGCACCTGGGCAACGGTGCCAGCGCCTGTGCGGTGGAGTATGGCAAGTCGACGGAGACCAGCATGGGGGCGACGCCGCTGGAAGGTCTGGTGATGGGGACGCGCGCCGGTGATATCGACGCGGGCGCGATGCTCAATCTGCTGCGCAGCGGTGACTACGATATTCCACAACTGGACGACCTGCTGAATCGAAAAAGTGGCCTGGCCGGATTATCGGGCGTGGGCAACGATCTGCGCGATCTGGAAGATCGCGCAGAGCAGGGGCACGATGCGTCGCGCCTGGCGATCAATGTATTTGCCCACCGCGCGCGCAAGTACATCGGCAGCTATGCGGCGGTGATGGGTGGTCTGGATGCGGTGGTATTCACCGGTGGCATCGGTGAAAACAGTGCCACTATGCGCCGCCGGATTTTGCAACGGCTGGAGTTTCTGGGTTTATTGCTGGACGATGATGCCAATCACGATGTCAAACTCAGCGCAGATCAGAACCGGGCGATCATCTCGCAGCGAGGCTCACGCGTTGCCGCGGTAGTGGTCAGGACCGACGAGGAGCTGATGATTGCGCGCCAGTCGGCCGAGATGGTCGAGCGTATGGCGAAACCAAAACTCACGCGCGGCATACCTATCGCCGTTAGCGCGCGCCATTTGCATTTGACGGCAGAGACGTTTGAGAAACTCTTTGGCAAGGGCGCGCAGCCCACCCACTACAAGGATATCTCCCAGCCCGGTCAGTTTGCCTGTCACGAGAAAGTGAACCTGATTGGTCCGCGCAATCGCATCGACGGGGTACGGCTGCTGGGGCCGCTGCGCCGGGTCGATCAGATTGAGGTGGCCCGCACGGATGAATTCAGGCTTGGCGTTGATGCGCCCATTCGCGACTCGGGCAAAGTGGAGGGTTCGGCGCCGATCACGCTGGAGGGTCCGGCGGGTACGGTGCACCTGACTCAGGGGCTGATCTGCGCGCGCCGACATATCCACATGCATCCGGATGATGCGGCAGTGTTCGGCGTAGCGGATCGGGACGTGGTTGAGATCGCCGTCACCGGAGGCCCCAGAGATCTGTCGTTCGGTGATGTGCTGGTCAGAGTGAGCGAGAAATATCGCCTGGAAATGCACATCGACACCGACGAGGCCAATGCGGCGGAACTCAACAGTGGCGCAGATGGCGAGTTGGTTTACGCGGAAGCAGGGGAGGCGACCGCCGTACTGCGTACCGATTGACGCCCGGTTACTACCAGCTTCCAATCAGCATCGCGAGATAGACCGAGCCGCCAATGACTGCCACGGTGGCAATGCCAGTGACGGTCATTTTTATTGCATCGGCAATGTAGCTTCTGCCTGCGCGACCCAGGCGAAAGCGCGATTTTCTTCTTCTCGACATCGCTGGAACTACCCCTCGAATCCATGGTTACAATCATGTGCGGTCAGTGCGACACCATGGTCGCGGACAGCCTGCTAATTGTAAATCGACACTCGAGGGTAAAAAAGAGCCCGCCTGTGGGGCGGGCTACGTTATTGCGCAGGTACTAGCCTGCTTTTTTGCTTTTCTTGTTGCTTTGTGATCCAGTGCCGTCATTGATAGACGTCTTGACGCTGGACTGCACGGTTGACACACCTGAGAACTCGGTAAAGTCCCGCATGGTCTCTGCCTTGTGACGCTCGGCTGACAACATCGCTTCAAGCTCCATAATGCGCGAGAGCAGATTCTTGCCCGCAGCCTTGCGCTCGTCGGTCAGTTGTTTTTCCAGCCTGGCAATTCTTCCCCGCAGATCCTGATCGATCTCCTGGTACTGCAGCAGTTGATCCTGCAGTGCCTGAGAGTCGCCTTTCAGGTCGGCGTTGTCAGCTTCGCGTTTGGCGATATCGTCCTGCATCGCCTCGATCTTGCCGTTGACCGAAGTCAGCTCGGACAACAATCCCTTGAGCTCATTTTCCAGTCGCGTCTCGCTTTTCTCTTTCTCTCGCAGCGCTTGTTCCAGTGCCGGCACTTTGCCCGCCATCAGTTCAAGCTCCTTCTCGCGCGCTTCCAACATCTGTTTGAAGCGATCGATTTCGGCGGCTTTGTTTTGCGCGTCGGTGCTGTTTTGAAGTGCCGTAGCGGCTGCCTTTTCAAGATCGGCCTTGAGCGTTTGCATGCCTTTCTCAAGCTTGCCGGTTTCACGTTCCAGTGACTTGCTCTGATTGGTTGCGATCTTGTGATCGGTCGAGAGCTCTTTCAGGTCGTCGCGCAATTGCGCCGCCTGCTTTTCACTTTGCGCAAGTTCGGCCGCGGCTTTTTCTCGTGCGGCTTGCTCTGCCTTGAGTTGTGCGGCGAGTTGCTTTGCGCGTTCGGCGTCGGCAGCAGCTTGTTGCTGCATTTGTTTTTCAAGCGCTTTGACTGCATCGTCGCCTTTGTCAGCGCGCGATTTGTTGTCGTTCGCGGCTTTGTTGAGCTTGTCGATTTCGTCCTGCAGCTGGGCCACCTTCTGTTCGCCGTTGTTGCTCAGATCGCGCAGTTTCGCTTTGAGATCGGCGACTTCGCGCTCGAGAGTCGTCTTTTCCACACCGGCCACTTTGGCGTTGGTTGCCGCGTCGACAGCGCCCTCTTTGAGCTTTTGAATTTCATCGCCCAGTCGCGCATTCTGCGCTTCTAGTTTTGCCAGCATCTCGTTGGCGCCGGCCAGTGCTTCGCGCTCGCGTTTCAGCTCGGCGTTGCTGTTGCCTGCCTGTGCGGCAGCCGATTCCAGCGATTTTACACGCGTGGCGAGCTTGTCGACCTCGGCGGCCAGTTGATCGCGCTCGGCCTGCAGCTTCGACTGCTCTGACTTTGAGCGATCCAGGTTGCCGGTCGCACCCTGCAACAATTTCTGCAGATCAGTGTTGTCCTTTTCGAGATTAACTCGATTGTTATCGTAGTGTGCTTTCAGATCGGCCAGCTCGCGGCGCAACGCGTTGAGCTCTCGTTCCATATTCGCGTTTGCAGAGACTGCAAGCTTCGCATCGGTGGCATCCTGAGTACCTTGTTGTTGCGCGGCCTGCAGTTTTTCGCTCAGCTCGGCGACCTTCTGTTCGGCGGCGCCGAGTGCCTTTTTCGCCTGTGCACCAGCCGTTTTCTCATTGGCGAGCTCAGTACTTACCGCTGCCAGTTTGGCGGCGTCTGCACGTAGAGACTTTGCTTCCTTTTGCAGTGCGTCGAGCTCTGCGGCCGCTTGTTTTTGTGCAGCGTTCGCGGCGTCCCTCGCAGCCATCAGTTTTTCGTTGTCGCGACGAAGCTCTTCTGCGTTGGCAGCGTTTTTCGTGGCGTTTTCCAGTTCACGCCCGGCGCGATCGGCTTCGGTCCTGGCAAGCTTGAGATCAGTTGCCTGCTCCTGGTGGCGGTTCTGCAACGCTTCGAGCTTTTCGCGCAGCCCTTCTTCACGCTTTGCCATTTCAGACAGTTTGTCGGCTGTGTCGGCGTGCTGTTCTTTCTGCTTACTGGCATCTGCCAGCATTGCGGCATTAGCTTTGGTCTCTTTTTCGAGGTTGGCATTGGCCTGTGCCAGCTTGTCGCCTTCGGCGCGCAGCGCTGCCACTTGCGAATGGGCCTTGTCCAGCTCGCCGCTGTTCTTGTCAAGCTTTCTGGTAAGGTCGGCGATCTTGTCGCTTGCGGCCTTGATTTCAGCATTCTGCTGTTTGTTTTGCGCTTCAGCCTGGGCAAGTGATTTTGCCGCTTTGCTGCCATCAGCCGCCAGCGCCTCCTGTTCAGAGAGGGCCGTTTTGAGCTCGGCTATCTTCTTGTTGTGCTGTTCTTTGCTGTTGTCGAGTGCGGCTTGCAGTTTTTTCACCGACTCCTGCAGTGTCGCCACTTCACTCTGCAGTCGCTCGATTTCTTTTTCCAGCGTTGTGCGTTGCTGAGCTGCGAGCTTAACGTCGGTGATTTTTTCGTTCAGTTCGTCGCGCAGCTTCTGAATACGCTCTTCGAGCTGTTGCTTGTTCTGCTCACTGGATTTAATCGTGCCGTCGGCGCGCGACAACTCTGCCGCGTTCTGTTCCAGCTGCTTTTCCAGTTCATTGACACGCTGCTGACCATCTTTGGCCTGTTCGCGCAGCTTGAGTTCCAGCGAATCGATTCGCTTCTCCAGCGCGATTCGCTCTCTCTCGGAATCGGCGGCTCTGGCCTGAGAGTTTTTCAGTTGTGCTTTGGCGTCATTGACCTCGGTGTTGAATTTTGCGCGTTCCTTTTTCGCATCGGCCAGTTCTTTGTTCAGCGCATCGATCGATTCGCGCTGCTGTGCCGCTTCTGCTTCTTTTTCAGCCTGTTGCGCCTCTACCGCACCCGTCGTCTCATCGAGTTGCGACTGCAGTGCTGCGATTTCGCTTTTCAGCTCATCTCGATTAGATGCCACTTCGGTGTTCTGCTTTTCACCGGTGTTGAGTCGATCGCGAAGACGGTCGATCTCGCCTTCCAGACGAGCCTGGTTCGCAGCACCTGCGGTCAACTGACGGTTGGCCTCGTCTGAGATCGCCTGTCTGGCGGCCAGAGCTTTCTCCAGGTCAGCAACTTTTCTGTCGTGCGCTTCCTGGGCGCGATCGAGCTGGTTTTGCAATGATTCCAGCTGGCGCTCAAGTGCTGTCCGATCTGCCATCGCCAGTTTGTAGTCGGTGGTTTTCTCACGCAGCTGCTCTTTGAGCTTTTCTATCTCGGCGCGGTAGCCGGCGGCCTCTGCCTGTTTGGCAGCAAGGGCCTTTGCCGCTTCGCCGTGGCCTTTGGATTCCTGATCAAGATCGCGCTTGAGCTCGCTGATCCGGGCCTCACCTGTATTGGCTGTATCGTTGAGCTTGATCTGCAGTGCATTGATTTCTTTTTGCAGCTTTGCACTGTCGGCGCGCGCGCGCTGCGCGGCGGCATCGTTGTTTTCCAGTTCGACACGCGTCTCAGCCAGGCGGTTTTCCAACTCGATGCGTCGGCCATTGGCATCGGCCAGTGCAGCATCGACTTCGCGGACAGAGGATTTTTCCTGGTTCAGATCGTCGGCGAGTTTGGAGAGCTTGTCCTCCTTGTCGTTGACCAGGGCCTTTAAGCTTGCGATCGTCGCCTGTTGCTCACCCGCGCCGGACTTAACTGAGTTCAGTTCTGCCTTGAGTGGGGGCACTTCTTTCGACATCGAATCGATCTTGGTCTGCAGTGCAGCAATGCTGCTGTCTCGACCGGCGATGTCGCCTTGTGCCTGCGACAGTGCCTGCTTGATCGGGTCGATCGTGCTCTCGGCGTGGCGCAGTCTCTCGCGCAGCTTTTCTTCAGTCCTCAACGCTTTAATCTTGCGTAAAATCCAGCCTATCAGTACGCCGAGTACCGTGGCGATCAGAAGGATCAGCAACACTTGGGATATAAGATAAAACATGGCTACTCCGCGCTATTTTGGCTGATATTGATAGAGGGTTTGTTCTTAAGGGGTATCGCGGTCAACGACTGAATAAAATGCAGGTCGACACGTCGATTAGCCGATTTCCCGCGGCTCGATTCATTCGTTGTTGCGGCGCGCATCTCGCCGTAGGCAAACGAATGAATCGTGCGTGGGTCGGCGCCGTGTTTGATCAGGTACTGCTTGACTGCTGCCGCTCGCTGCTTGCTCAGTAGCAGGTTGTATTGCTCATCGCCCTCGTTGTCACTGTGGGCTTCGATCAGCAGCCGACCCGAGCACTTTCCCGGTAGTGAGGCATACTGTCGCAGTCGGGCCATGTACTCAGGTTTAACCTGGGTGCTGGCCGAGGAAAACCTGATTTGCGTGCCGCTGGTATCCTGGTGCAGGTAGCGTTTGCACTCGGCACTGATCAGACTGTGTATATCCAGATCCAATGTCACTGTCAGTGGTTCCAGCCGCTCGCGCTTTGCCTCCACCTGGGCCTCTATTTGTGCGCGCACTCCCGGATCGGCGGCCAGTCCCTGCAGGCGCCAGTGGCGATCATCGATCTGCAGGCTGCCTTCGATTAATTGCGTCAGCGATTCAATGCCGACTTCGAGCTTGGCAGGTGTTTCAGACATTGCAGGGGCGCCGGCGTTGACGAGCTGGTGTACCCGGATGGATGGATCGAGGGTGGCGCGAATATTTTTTAAAGAACGAACAGATGTCTCACTGTCCAGGGCACCGGTCAGCGTGAGTTCCGAACCTTTGAAGATGGCGCTGAAACGGAATTTGGTCGGTTCGAGTTGCAGCAAATTTTGTGTCGCGCGCACGCCGCTGACGTCCGCTATATGATCCCCGATAGCGGCTTTTTGCGAGAGGCTGTTGACCGTTCCCGACAATGTAATATCGCGACCTTCCACTGCTACCGCGACGCTCGGTTGGTAGGGTGCTGCCGCCATATTGGCTTTGATGAAAATATCCTGTTCAATCTGATCGACATAAATAGTGGTACCAATAAGGTACGTTAAGGCCAACAGCGCGAACAGGAGTGCTACATTGGTTGATCGCATTCAGTTCGGGTAGACTGGTTCTGGCTGTCAGTTGGATGTTGTCCCAACGATCTGGCAATTATTTCGCCAATCTCTCTGGCCGTTCATCACATCTGAGAATCTGTCCGCAGTTCCATTGATTGGCGCTATAATCCGCGCACCGAACGGAGCGTCCATGAAAGCACTTGTATACACAGGCACTCACGAAGTCGTGTTTCGCGATGAGCCAGACCCGGTACTCGAAGACGATTCCATGGTATTGGTCAAAATCGATGCCTGTGGGCTCTGCGGATCCGATATGCACGCCTATCACGGGCACGATGCACGCCGCGTACCACCACTGATTCTGGGCCATGAGGCCACCGGTGTGGTCAGCAGCGGGAGCCGCAGCGGTGAGCGGGTCATACTCAATCCGCTAATTAGTTGCGGCCAGTGCGAATTCTGTTTCGCCGGCAACAGCAACCTTTGTGCGCAGCGTGAATTAATCGGTATGCGCATGGCCGGGGCCTTTGCCGAGCAGGTCATCATCCCCGAGAAAAACCTGTTGCCACTGCCGGCCGGTATGGATGTGGGCGATGCCAGCCTGACTGAACCCACCGCGGTCAGTCTGCACTCTGTCAGATTGGCAGAGCGCGTGTTACAGCGCCCGGTATCCGAGAGTCGGGCGGTGGTCATTGGTGCGGGTGCGATTGGCGTGCTGGCGGCACTGGTGCTGGCTGGCAAGGGTTGCGATGACATCTTCATCGGCGACACCAACGCGCTGCGGCGCGCTACCGCCGAGCAGAACAACTGGGGCAACGTGTACAATCCGATCGAATCCGAGCCGGATGCAGATTCGTTCGATCTCGTTATTGATGCGGTCGGCAGTGGTCTGACCCGTCAGGCCGCCTCGCGGCTGGTCAAACCCGGTGGAGTGATTTGCCACGCCGGACTGCAGGATAACGAGCCGGGGCTCGACACGCGCAAGATCACGCTGCAGGAAGTCACCGTAATCGGTAACTACACCTACACGGTACCGGATCTCTTCGCGGCTACTCAGGCGCTGCAGAGCGGCAAGATGGGGAGCCTCGACTGGGTCGAGCGACGCGCGCTGTCAGAGGGCGCCAGTGCATTCGCCGATGTGCACAACGGCACCACACCCTCACCCAAGATCGTGCTCTTTCCGACCTGACGCCCGTTAATCGACGCCAATTTATTGGTCTGAGGCGTCGAAATCCCAGCGATAGTCGAGATGTCGGGCTGCAGGCAGCGCGTTAAAGTGGTGTCGTCAACTTGATTTTTCCGCGCCCCAATGTCGCCAGTGCCGTCTGCAGGCTGTCAATCTCACCGATGGCGATACGGCAGGTGATTTGCCAACTGTTGGCGTAGCTCGCCTCGATTTGCGTCGCCTGGTATTGATTAAGCAGATGTCGAACATCATTTTCCAGTGCGAACGGCGCACAGATGCTGATTTCACCGCTGGTGACCGGGGTGGCAACCGGTAACAGTTTGATCGTCTGCGCCACGCTGCCACCGTAAGCCCTTGAAAGGCCCCCTGCACCCAGTTTGACGCCTCCAAAGTAGCGCGCAACCACCGCTATGATGTCGCCAATGCCACTGTGCTGCAAGACGTTTAACATCGGTTTGCCGGCCATGCCGTGTGGCTCACCGTCATCGCTGCTCGCGCGGGTGCCGGCGTCGGGGGAGCCTGTGATATGGGCATAGCAAATATGCCGTGCATCATTGAATTCCGCGCTAACATTGCGCACGAACGCCCGCACGGCTTGCGTGTCTGCAGCCGGCCCTGTGATCGCAATGAAACGGCTTTTGCGAATCACGGTCTCAAAGCGCACGGTGTCTGTAGGAACCGGATAGCTCAATATAGTCGCCCGGGGCGAGTCCTCATGTTTCTGATATCACACACTATAGCGCCGCTCGACGCCAGTCGCACGACTCGTCGACCGGCTTTTCCGAAGGCGTTCGCATGAGTAGTCATGTCGATGTTCGCGGGGTGGCAAAATCTCACGCTCGGCAATCACCTATTCTGCGTGGGGTGGACCTCTCCATTGCCCGAGGTGAACGTGTGGCACTGCTCGGGCGCAGCGGCTCGGGTAAAAGTACGCTGCTCAACCTGATCGCGGGAATCGATCAACTGGATAGGGGCCAGATTGAAATTGATGGCGTCGCTCTGTCGGATTTGCCGGATCGCGATCGCACGCTGTTCAGGCGGCGCAATATCGGCTTTGTCTATCAGACGTTCAATCTGATCGATACGCTGAGCGCGATCGAGAACATTCAGTTGCCGTTGCAGTTGAATCGAGTACCGGTAGATGAATGTCTTGCGCGTGCGCAAAATATGCTGGAGCGAATCGGTCTGCCAGATCGGGCCGATGCGTTTCCCGATCAACTCTCGGGCGGCGAACAACAGCGCGTCGCCATTGCGCGTGCGATGGTGCACGAGCCCGCACTGGTACTGGCCGATGAGCACACCGGCAATCTCGACTCTACGACCGGCGATACGATCGCTGCCCTGTTTCGCGATATGGCCGATGCGCTCGATCAGTCGGTGTTGATGGTCACTCACAGTCGAACGGTGGCGCAAACCGCGGATCGGGTGTTGACCCTGCGCGATGGACGAGTGGTGACGGATGGGGATGATCTTGCCTGGTAACGTCGTCGCCCTGTTCCGCTGTGCGTGGCGTTACTGGTCGCGACATCTGTGGCAACTGGCGTTACTGGTGATCGGCATGGCGATCGGTGTGGCCGTGGTTTTTGCCGTCGACATAGCGAACAGCAGTGCGAAGCGGGCGATGTCGATGTCACTGGATGCGGTAACCGGCAGGACGACGCATCAAATCATCGCACAGGATGGCGTCGATGAATCCGTCTATACGCGCTTGCGCGTACAACATGGCCTGCGTCAGATCGCACCGCTTGTCACTGGCAATGTGAGTGTGAAGGGTGAGTCGTTTCAATTAATGGGTGTCGACCTCTTTGCCGAGAGTGCTGTGCGCGATCAGTTTGTCTCGGGTGATGGCGGTGGCGTCGGCGGTCGCGGTCTTTTGCGATTGATGGATCCTGATTCGTTGTTTGTCGCGCAACGAACAGCACAACGACTGGATCTTCAGGCTGGTGATCGGGTCGATGTGTCCTGGCAGGGGCGCACAACGGAATTTGAGATTGCGGGCGTACTGGGCGGTGCGCAGCAGGCGGCGATGGACAATCTTTTGTTTGTCGATATAGCCGCGGCACAATCGCTGGTCGCTATGCAGGGCCGGTTGAGTCGAATTGATCTGATCGTGCAGGACGATGCACAGCTTGAGCGGATTGTGGAAATGGTGCCGGAGTATACCTTGAGCGATGCGGCGCGCCGCAACAGTGCCGTGATGCAAATGAGTGCAGCGTTTCACACCAATCTGCAGGCCATGAGTCTTCTGGCGCTGCTGGTCGGAGGCTTTCTGATCTACAACACGGTAACGCTTTCGGTGTTGCAGCGGCGGCGCTTGTTCGGCTTGCTTCGCGTTGCTGGCGTGACTCGTCGTGAACTTGGGTTTGCGATCATCGCAGAAGTTTTGTTTATCGCGGCAGTCGCGACGGCGTTCGGGCTATTGTTGGGATATTTCATTGGTCACGGCCTGCTGAGTCTGATCACCCGCACGATAAATGATCTGTATTTCGCCCTTGGGATTCAGCGTATCGAGATCGACCTGATCGTCGTGCTGCGGGCGATAGCGCTCGGTGTGGCCGCTGCATTGATCGCCGCACTTGCACCTGCACTGGAGGCCGCCCGCAGTCCGCCTGCAACGGTGTTGCAGCGATCGGCCATCGAGCGCAAGACTGCCAATGTGTTGTTGTGGTTGTTTGCTGCGGGCTGCATGTTGTTGGTGTTCGGGTTGGCGCTGACCTCTATCAGCACGCGCAGCCTGATTGCAGGGTTTAGCGCGTTGTTTGTCATTGTATTCGGATACACGCTGCTGATCCCCATGGCGCTGAGCGTCGCGGTTAGTTGGTCGGGACGTTTTACGCGCATGGGTGCCAGCGCGCTGGGGCGCTACCCGGTACGCTCGCTAACGGCCAATCTCAGTCGATCGTCTGTTGCGGTCGCGTCGCTTGCCGTTGCGCTGTCAGCCACCGCAGGGGTTGGCATCATGATCGGTAGCTTTCGCGTCTCGGTTGCCAACTGGCTGGACGCAACGCTCGAAGCAGATGTCTACATCAGCGATCGCAGTGGTGGCTTTGATGCCGAGGTCGCTGCAGCCGTAGCAAACATCGACGGCATCGATTCACTGATGCCGGCGCGTGCGGTCAGTGTTGAGACCGATCTGCAACCCATGCGGTTGCTGGCGATTGAAACACAAGTCGATGCGATGCGACGGTTCACGATAAAAGCCGGCGCGACGCCGGATTATCTGTCCAGACTGCAGCGCGGGGTGGCCGTTATGGTGTCAGAGCCGTTGAGCTGGAAGGCTGGTCTCGAGGTGGGTGACCGCTTTGTCTTGTCGGCCTCCAGTGGGCCGGTCGCAGTCGAGGTGGCGGCGATTTTTATCGACTACGGAACGGGGCCGGGCACCGTGGTGTTCGACTTGCAGCATTACCGCAACCACTGGGGTGACGACAAGCTATCGTCGCTGGGTGTTTTTCTGCGTGACGATAGTGCGACCGCGTCGGTGGTCGAGTCCTTGCGCGAGGTGGCTCGTGCGCAGGCCACGCCGTTTAGCGTCAGTGCGACGGGAGAGATCAAACAGTCGTCTCTGGCGATTTTTGATCGCACATTCGCGGTGACTGGCGTATTGCGGTGGTTGACGATTCTCGTCGCGTTCATCGGCATTCTCAGCGCGTTGATGGCGCAAATGCTGGAGCGCATAAGAGAGTTCTCAGTGTTGCATGCGCTGGGCGTTACACGTGCCGAGTTGCGACAGTTAGTGGTTCGTCAGACCCTGTTGATGGGCTGTGTTGCCGGTGTGCTCGCGCTGCCACTCGGTTACGTGATGTCACGCTTGCTGGTCGATGTGATCAACCGCCGTTCGTTTGGCTGGAGCATGCAATTTCAGGTGCCCGCTCAGGTGCTGATGGAAACACTGGCCCTGGCTGTACTGGCCGCCGTAGTGGCCGGTTTGTACCCGGCCTATCGTATATCGCGCGCACGCTATACCGACGCGGGGCACTCGACATGATTAATTTTCTACTCGTCGTGTTTTTAGTTCTGCTGGTCGGGTGCGGGCAGAGCGATGAGACACAGACTGTCGAGCGACCGATCAGTTTTCTAGCGGAACTGGGAGGTGATGCCACCGGGTTTGAGCGCGCCTGTGCCCCGCGAGCATTTGAATTTCCGCGCGATCACCTGGGTCATCCTGAGTTTCGCAACGAATGGTGGTATCTGACTGGCAATCTGCAGGATGATAAAGGGGGCAGATTCGGCTATCAGGTGACACTTTTTCGGATCGCCAACAACGCCGATGAAAATCTGCGTGATTCCAACTGGAGTACGCAGCAGTTCTACATGGGGCATTTCGCAATCAGTGCCGCTGGGCGTGATTCGATCGCATCGCACGAGCGTTTCGCCCGTGCGGCTGCAGGGCTTGCGGGCGCGGCGCGGGAGCCGGTCAGGGTCTGGCTTGAGGATTGGCAACTGCAGCAACACGCACACGACCCGACGCGTTGGACTGTCAACGTGGCACAGGGCGCGGAGCGCGTGTCACTCGATCTAACGCAGACAAAACCGATCGTGCTGCAGGGTGATCGCGGGCACAGTCAGAAAAGCGATGATCCCTGCAATGCCTCCTTTTACTATTCGCTATCGCGGCTGGCGACTGACGGCGAGCTGGTCGTGGATGGACAGTCCTATACGGTATCCGGTTCATCGTGGCTCGACCGAGAGTGGAGCAGCAGTGCGCTAACGGATGATCAGGCGGGGTGGGACTGGTTTGCGCTGCAGTTTGATGACGGTCGTGAGTTTATGTACTACCGGCTGCGCAGCAAAACAGGGCGCACTGATGAGCATAGCTATGCCGTGTTGATCGGTGAGGATGGCACTCGGACACTTTTTGACGCCGCTGATATCGTCCATGAGGTGTCGCGCTGGTGGCACAGTGACAATGGTTCGCAATACCCGGTCGCCGGTAGTCTGGAGATCGCCAATTCGGGCCTGGGCAAGATCTACTACAAACCGCTGATCGACAATCAGGAGTTACTGTTGACAGTGCGCTACTGGGAAGGCGCTATCAGGCTGAACGATGAATCCGGCGAAGAGACAGGCAGGGGATATCTTGAGCTGACGGGGTACTAGCCCGGACTATTCATCAAGGGAGGAGAATTTCGCGTCGGTACCGAATACTGGCTGGTACTCGTATGGGGGCAAGAATCGCTGCAGGAACAAGGGGCTCGCGAAGAATCGACGAATTCGTGAATAGTGCGGCTACGACTCTTGTTCTGCGGTCTGGCGGGTGTTGGCTTGTAGGTCGCCTTCGATGCCGTCAATGCTGAGTGAATCCAGTTGGGCTTCGAGGGTGTCGGCGCAATTGTTTGCCGCTGCCAACAGACCGGATAGTTCGTAAATACTGCCGCCGCCTTTGTCCAGATCAACTGCGGCCATGTTCAGACGGTTCAGTAGTCGAAGCAGGCCCTTGCAAGTGTATTGTGCTGACTCGATTTTTTCGTTCATACCGATCCCGGTTAGCGCAGCGGCTGCGGCTAATAAAGCTGGCGGCTGCGAATACCTGAAGTTAAACAAAGGTATAGGCTATCTATGGCCTTGCTGCCAAGCCCCCTGGGGGCCGGCGGTGTGGTTCTGCCTGGCAGCAAAAACAAGCACTTGACTGCGCATTGACGCCTTTGTGGCGAAGGTATACGGATGCCGATGAGTGTCAGATGTAGCTCGATTTAACTTAATAAAAACAATGTCTTAGTAGGTTTTTGGTCAATGGTTTTGAGTCCATGCCACGCACTTGCCAGCGCCGCCAAGCGTGAATTACCGCTCAAGTTTTACGCACTTTCGACCGTTACATTGGTCCAACATTTCAAGATTGCTTAGCAAGCTGTAATCTGCTTGAGTGGGTTAGCACCGCGTTTGAGCCGTCCTGTGCATTTGCGCCGCGACCGAATGGTGTTTTTCAGACCTGCCTCACATACGTTTCTGCTTGCTGGCCTTAGATTGAAAGCCGCTTATTGCAACACCATCCGGGCGGCAACGGACGAGTCCGTCGTCCGGAATAACAATGGAGCGAAAACCAATGGCACTGATCAATGTTGGTCGCCAGAAATTATTGCTCAAACGCATTTGGCGTAGATGGCGGGTGCGCCGGATCAGTCCGGTGATCGCCGGGCGTTTGTTGATTCGCAGTGGCTTTCGAAGCTCAATCGCGCTATTGATGCTGGCGTTGGTGATTGTGGCTGCTGGTATTTTTGGGCTGATGGTGCTGATGGCGCGCGCGTCGCGCGGTCTCGGTAAGGCTGACAATCGGATTAAAGCCACACCCTGATCGAACCTGCATACCCGGCCGATTCGGCGGGTGAAACTTGCAATCGCTCGCCTCTGGCATGCTACTTCCCGCAAGCCACTGTATCCATTGAATTAGTTGTGTCACGCCCAGCTCGCTGGCTGCACCGCCCAAGGGTGCTTTACGCCAGGGTCTTCTTCTTAGGATTTTCTTGTCGCGCTGCCACTACCCGTGACAGTCTGGACCCTGCGACCTGGATCTACCGCGTGCTCGCAGCCTGGGCCAGTTGTCTGATTTGATCCCAGTCGCCGGCCTTGATGAGATTTCCCGGCGCGACCCATGAGCCACCCACACAAGTCACGTTTGACAGGCTCAGGTAGTCGCCCGCGTTACCTCCGTTGATGCCACCGGTCGGGCAAAACTGTATCTCTGCATAGGGGCCTGCCAGTGATTTCAGCATCGGCACACCGCCGGCTGCTTCCGCCGGAAAAAATTTGAGTGAATCCAGACCTGCGTTGAATGCACGCAGCACCTCACCTGCAGTCGCGGCGGCCGGAAGATAAGGGATATCTGCCTCGCGCGCGGCTTTCAGCAGCGGTTCGTGAAATCCGGGGCTGACCAGAAAATCTACCCGGGCCTCGGCACACTGTTGCAGTTGATCGGGTGTGTTGACCGTGCCGGCGCCAACAATGGCATCGGGCAGGGCGGCTTTGATCAGGCTGATGGACTGCAGCGCGGCCTCGGTGCGAAGAGTGATCTCCAGTACTTTCAGGCCACCTTCGACCAAGGCTTTGCACATGGGTACCGCGGTTTGTGGGTCGTCGATGACCAGCACCGGGATGACGGGGGCGGCCTGCATGATTTGTCGGATATTCATACTGCCGGCTCCGGTTGTTCACTCGCAAAAACCGACACGGCACCACGCTCGGCGCTGTCGACCAATGATCTGAAGCCGCCAAATATTTCGCGTCCGCCACCCCTTGGAGGTGTCGCCCCGGCAGCGCGCGGTCTGGCATGCCAGACGTCGTCTGCCACTTTTATCTGTAGCGTCCCGGCAGTTGCATCCAGGAGAATAATGTCGTCGTTCTGCACTTTCGACAGTGCGCCACCGCAAGCGCATTCGGGCGTCACGTGGATTGCGGCGGGCACCTTGCCCGAGGCGCCGGACATGCGCCCGTCGGTGATCAGTGCCACGCGAAATCCCTTGTCCTGCAGTACACCGAGTGCCGGTGTGAGTTTGTGAAGTTCGGGCATACCGTTGGCGCTGGGGCCCTGATTGATCACCACTGCAATAAAATCGCGTTCGAGTTCACCGGCCTCGAAGGCGTCCAGAAACTCGCGCTGACTGTTAAACACTCGAGCCGGCGCCTCGACGATCTGGTGCTCACGGGCGACCGCGGACACCTTGATGATGGCTCGGCCCAGATTGCCATTGAGTACCGAGATGCCGCCGGTCTTGCTAAAGGGTTCGCGATGGTTGGCGATGATCTCGGCGTCGGCAGTTACTGTGGCACCTTTTTTCCACTGCATGCCATCGGCCGTCATCAGTGGTTCGCAGGTGTAGGCAGAGAGCCCGTCGCGACCGGCAATTGTTTTGACCTTCTCGTGCAACAGGCCCGCTTCGAGCAGCTCGTTGATGACCAGTGCCATGCCGCCGGCGGCGTGAAACTGATTGACGTCGGCGCTGCCATTGGGATAGATGCGCGTCAGGCTCGGCACGACCGCTGACAGCTCGCTAAAGTCATCCCAGTCGATTGTGATGCCGGCACAGCGTGCGATCGCAATCAGGTGAATGGTGTGGTTGGTCGAGCCGCCGGTGGCCAGTAGACCGACGATCGCGTTGACAATGCAGGCCTCATCGACCACCTCGCCAATTGGGGTGTACTCAGTGCCCATTGCCGTGATCTGCAGTGCGCGGGTTGCGGCCTCGCGAGTCAGATCATCGCGCAGCTCGTCTCCCGGATTGATAAAAGCGCTGCCGGGCAGGTGCAAGCCCATGATTTCCATCATCATCTGGTTGCTGTTGGCGGTGCCGTAAAAGGTGCAGGTGCCGGGGCCGTGGTAGGATGCACACTCGGTTTTCATGAGTTCGTCGCGGTCGATCTCGCCACGCGCAAACAGTTGCCTGGCGCGCGCTTTTTCAGCGTTGGGGATGCCGCTTTTCATCGGGCCGGCGGGCACGAATATGGTCGGTAGATGGCCGAACGACAGCGCACCCATTAGCAGGCCGGGGACGATTTTGTCGCACACACCCAGGCAAAGGACTGTATCGAATACATCGTGCGATAGCGCGACCGCGGTGGACATGGCGATGACATCACGGCTGAACAGAGACAACTCCATGCCGGGCATGCCCTGGGTGACGCCGTCGCACATCGCCGGAACGCCGCCGGCAAATTGCGCGGTGGCGCCGGCCTCGCGGGCCGCCTGGCGAATGATCTGAGGGAATCGATCGAACGGCTGATGCGCCGAGAGCATGTCGTTGTAGGCGGAGACGATGCCGATATTGGCCGGTCGTTCCTGGTGCAGGGTAATCTTATCTAGGTCAGAAGCAGCCGCAACCGCATGGGCAAAATTCGTGCAGGAGAGCCGTGTGCGGTGCGGCTGATTCTGTTTGGCGTTCTGGATCGTATCCAGATACTGGTCCCGCTCGGGCTTGCTTCGTTCGACAATCCGGCGCGTGACGCTTTGAATAACGGGGTTCAAGGCAAATGTCCTTTAGTCGCCCAGTATTAATAACTGCGCGATGAGAATGTAATAATACTACATTTGAGACTGGTGACAAGTTCTGTGCCCACAACCGAAGATTACCTAGCGCTAGGCATTGATGCGTTCTGAGCATAGGTCCGGGCTTTGTCAGAGGACAATATGTAGTTAAACTACGAAATTCCCGTATCGCAAAGGAATGAATCGATACACTTTCTAACGACTCTTTAATGGAATGCTAAGCCATGACTAATGGGAATGATCGCGTTCTGGATCCGTTTGATCTGGTGATTTTTGGCGGCACCGGCGATTTGACGATGCGCAAGCTGCTGCCGGCCATGTACTTTCGCCATCGCGAGGCGCAGTTGCCGGCGCAGGGGCGGATCGTCTGCATCGCCAGAACCGATCTCAGTACCGATGCGTTTATCGAGCGCATCAGCGATAAAGTGCCCGGCTTCATCGACGAGCGCGAATTTGACCAGCAGAGCTGGCGTTCTTTCTGTGAACGGATTGAGTACGTCAGCCTCGATATCAACGACCAGTCTCGCTACGGGGCGCTGGTCGATCTGCTCAATGTAGATCCTGAACGGGTCAGGGTGTTTTATCTGTCGACCGCACCGTCGCTGTTTGTGCGCATCTGCGAAGGCGTTGCCAAGGCGGGTCTGATCACCGAGCAAAGTCGCGTCGCGCTGGAAAAGCCACTGGGCCGGGACGCGGCCAGTGCAATCGACATCAACGATCGGCTGGCCGAATATTTTAGCGAGCGGCAGATCTATCGTATCGATCACTACCTTGGCAAAGAGACCGTGCAGAACCTGATGGCGCTGCGCTTTGGCAATTCGCTGTTTGAGCCGCTGTGGCGCCGCGAGTTGATCAGTGATGTACAGATCACCATAGCCGAAGATCTCGGCGTCGAGGGCAGAGCGGGTTTCTACGACCAGACCGGTGCGTTGCGCGATATGGTGCAAAACCACATTCTGCAGTTGTTGGTCATTCTGGCGATGGAGCCGCCGGTGAGTATTGATCCCGATGCCATACGCGATGAAAAGATCAAAGTGCTGCGTTCGTTGAAACCGATCGTCGGCACGGATGTCGATCGGTTTACCGTGCGTGGCCAATACAAATCTGGCGTCACCGATGGCGAGCGAGTACCGGGGTATCTTGAGTCTGACGATGTGCCAGACGACAGCCAAACCGAGACCTTTGTGGCGATAAAGGCAGAGATCGAGACGTGGCGTTGGAAGGGCGTGCCATTCTTTTTGCGCACCGGCAAGCGATTGCAGGAAAAACGCACCGAGATCGTGATCAACTTTAATACTGTCCCTCACTCGATATTTGACATGCCGGCGCAACCCAATCGATTGATGATTCGCCTGCAGCCTGAAGAGAGTATCAAGCTTGCGATTTTCGCCAAGGGGCGTGGTGACGAAATGCGACTGCAGGCCGTGAACCTCGATCTCGATTTCAACAAGATCTTCAAAAAGCGACAGATGATCGCCTACGAGCGCTTGCTGCTTGACATGATTCGCGGCAATCAAACTTTGTTTAATCACCGCGATGAAGTAACCGCTGCGTGGGCCTGGATCGATCCCATCATTGAAGGGTGGGAGAAAAACGACACCACGCCTCAGCAATACCCGGCGGGTACCTGGGGCCCTGCGGCATCGAGTGCGTTGGTGGCGCGTGCCGGTTATAGCTGGTTTGAAGAGGACAATTGATTGTGGTGGCACCTTTTGTCGATAGCGATGTCCTGACGCCAGCACCAGACGTGCTCGCCAATCGTCTGGCTGACGATGTGGCAGAAATTCTGCGTCAGGCGATTGGGCAACGTGGTTCGGCGACGCTTGTGGTTTCGGGCGGCAGCACCCCCAGGCCTTTTCTGCAAGCTTTGTCCGGGCGCACACTGAACTGGTCGGCGGTAACCGTGACACTGGCCGATGAGCGTTGGGTCGATGCAGATCACGCGGACAGCAACGAGCGATTTGTCTATCAACATCTGCTCACCGGTGAGGCCGCCAGCGCAACCTTCCTGCCGTTGAAGAACGAACATTCCAGCGCGCATGAGGGTCGGGCTTCTTGCGAAGCGGCACTGGCCGGGCTCAACTGGCCGGTGGATGTTGTGATACTGGGCATGGGTGAAGATGGCCATACGGCGTCGATGTTTCCCGATTCACCCGGGCTTGACGCCGCACGGTCGAGAGACAATCTGAATAGGTGCATGCCAATAGATCCACCCGGATTTCCCATTGGCCGGATGACGCTCACACTCGCAGCGCTGTGTCATTGCCACCACTTGATGCTGCACATTACCGGTGAGCGCAAGCGCGATGTTCTTGCCGATGCACTGGCCAATAGTGATACGCTTGAATTACCGGTGGCTACCTTGATGCGCAGTGTGCCTCGACCTCGCGTGTACTGGGCGCCTGACGCCAGTTAGGGCAGGTGGTGCACGCAGGCTAGCGAATTCAACGCACACTGCAACCTGCTGCGCACACGGCCGCCCATCTGCCCGGGGTCATGCTAATTGCTCGAGAAAATCCGTCGTTCAATCGGTGAGCTGAGTCGTTCGGAACGCAAAGTGGCCGAACAAGTACTGGGCGATCCGGATCAGTGCATTGAAGCATCGATCCAGAAACTCGCCGAGCAGGCCGAGGTCAGTCAACCCACGGTGGTGCGCTTTTGCCATGCCATTGGTTGTACCGGGTATCACGATTTCAAAATGAAACTCGCCCGGTCCGTGGCGCGCCAGGATAAATACTTCTTTCGCGATGTCGATTCCGGCGACAGTGCGCGGCAGATGTCAGACAAACTGATCGACTCTGCCATCGCATCGATGCTGCACATCCGTGAGCAACTCGATCACACCGCCATGGAACAGGCAATTGAAATGTACTGTGCGGCGCAGCGCGTGGAGTTTTACGGTTCCGGTGGATCGGCACTGGTTGCAGAGGACGCTCAGCTTAAGTTCTTCCGCCTTGGCAAGCCCGCCATCGCCTATGCAGATCCACACATTCAGCAGGCGTCTGCCAGTCTGCTCGACTCGAAGGCACTCGCCATCGCGATTTCCTACACGGGACGAAACATCGATGTATTGGATGCAGTTCAGCGCGCGCGCGATGCCGGTGCGCCGGTGGTGACGGTCACCTGTACCGGATCACCGCTCAGTACCTTTGCCGATGTCAATCTGAATGTTGACGTGGTGGAGGACAGCGATATTTTTTCGCCGTTGAAGTCGCGACTGGCGCAGATGCTGGTGCTGGATATTCTGGCCGTTGGTGTGGCCTTGCGTGGCGGGGATAAACTCATGGCGCGGCTGTCGTTGGCATCGGATTCGATTGCCGACAAATTTATCCAGCCGTCAGAGCGCTGACGCTGGCGTCAGCTTACTGACAAAAGCGAACCACAGCGATTTCGATATACGTATTGCCAGCACTCAGCGTTTCCGAACCACTCCATCCACAGCCTGGATCGGCTTCTGATTGCCACGACTCTACCGTGATTTGATAGTCACCCTGGCCCAGATTCAACAGGGTAGCGTTTTCGAAATCAGTCAGGTTGCTGGTTTCAATTTCACCGTACCGAAAAAACAGCTCTTGCGATTCGGTGCAATTGCTTATTGTCGGGTGGTTTTGACGCAGTTCACTGCAGCTGCCGCCCACCAGTGTCGCGGTCACGACGCCGATGGTTTGCTCGGCCTGCGCGACGGTGCGGGTGGTGGTTGTGATCGGCGAGGCGTGCACGATGCGATTGGACAGATCCACCGGAATAGTGGAGTCGCTGGTCAGTTTGACGATGGCGCTGCGCGGGCTGCCATCGTCATTTAGCGCGGCGCCCAGCGTGGGTGAGTCCGTGCTCGCCACACACGCAGACAACAGCAGCGGGGCGAGGGTCATCGAGAGCACTTCTTTGCGCATCGTTTTGGCCGATTCGATACAGAGTTCAGGATCAGCGCAAGATGTATGCCAGGTTTTCAGCCGCGTGATACTCCCATCACCCTTGCTGGGCATTGAGTAGATCGGTAAATGCCTTGGCGACCACAGGCTTGCTGCACAGATAGCCCTGATACAGCTCACAATCGAGATCTTTGATGTAATCGAGCTGCACCTGGGTCTCGATTCCTTCGGCGACGACGCGCATGCCCAAATCATGCGCCAGTGAAACCATCGCGCGAACGATGGGCGCCTCGCTGGTTTCGTCTTCCAGCTCGTTGATAAAGGAGCGATCTACCTTGAGCTCGTCCAGCGGGAAACGTTGCAGGTAGCTCAATGACGAATAGCCGGTGCCAAAATCATCGATGGAGATCTTCAGGCCAATGTCTTTTAACCCATGTAGTCGTTCGATATTGGCTTCGGCATTCTCCATGACCATGTTTTCTGTCAGTTCCAGCGTCAGGCAGTGGGCCGGCAAGCCGGTTTGCTTCAGGACGCTGGCGACGGTTGCTTCCATATCGGAGTCGATCAATTGTCGAATCGATACATTGACCGCGAGCAAAAACTCAAATCCGAATTGCTGTCTCCACTGTGCTGCCACGTGACAGGCTTGTTCGAGTATCCACGCCCCGATCGGCACAATCATGCCAGTGCGTTCAGCCACCGGTATGAATTCATCGGGTGGGATAAAGCCAAGGTCCTCGCTGATCCAGCGAATCAATGCTTCAGCGCCGATAATTCGCCCGCTGGCAACATCGACCTTGGGCTGGAACGTCACCAGTAGTTCGTTCTTTTCGATCGCCGTGCGCAGACCGTTTTCCATCGCCAGAATGCGAGACGACTCGGCATTCATTTCGTCGGCGTAGAACATATAGCCCTCGCCACCGCCACGGCGCGCGTGCTGCAGTGCGGTCTCGGCGTGATTGATCAGAGTTTCGGTCTGCTCTGCGTCTTCTGGAAAGAATGAAATGCCGATGCGTGTGGTGGTGAAGATGGCCTGGCCATCGATCTTTGTCGGCTTGCCGGTTTCGATGATGATTCGCCTGGCAAGCCGTGCCGCCTGCTGCGCGCTGTTCAGTGGGCCGATCATCAGCGCGAATTTGTCACCGCCTATTCTGCTGATGTGACACTGTGCGGTACCGCCGCTGTCTGCGCCTAGATCTTCAGACGGCTGTGAGCAGGACTGCAGCTTTCGCGAGAATGCCAGAATCAACTCGTTGCCGTGCTCCCTGCCCATCGAATTGTTGATCTGTGACATGTTTTCGATCCGCACGATCATCACTGCTGCTCCACCCTCTGCACTGCGTATCTGCGGCAATGCGGCGTGCATGTTATCGATGAACAGTTCCTGTTTGGCAAGCCCCGTTAGCTGATCGAAGTTGATCAGGTGGTGCTGGTAGGCTTTTGCGGCAATGGTGTTTCGCAGTCGCAGGGCAAGCTCGCTGGCGTCAACGGGTTTAGCCAGAAAATCCATTGCGCCAAGCTTCAAGGCTGCCAGTTTCGTATCGGCATCGTCAGATGAGGTCAGAATGATTGCCGGGATGGTTTTCAGTCGGGGGTCATCGCGCATGGCGGTGAGGATGTCAAACCCCGACACCACTGGCATCATGAGGTCGAGCAGTACGACATCCGGCAGTTCGCTGCGCATGATCTGCAGCGCTTCCTGGGACTCGCTGACCGTGACGAAATTCGAATAGCCCTCGCCAGCCAGGTAGGTTTGAAGAACCTCTGTATTAAGAGGTTCGTCGTCGACCAGCATGATCTTGGCGTTGCTGATCAGCGGTTCATATTCATTGCCGCTACTGTCGTTGGTATCTGATGAATCGATCTGCGCTGCGTGTTGCATAGTGGTTTCCGCGTGCCAGTTGCATGGATCAGCTAGGCTGATTCTTGGTGCGTCGGGCTTTCGTCGTTCCCTGGTCTCTGGATTTTCAAGGCACAGCGCCGAATCTCGGCCAACGCCTGCGTGGCGCCCTCATGTTCGTCTCTTTTTGCGTACTGCTCCAGTCGGGCTGCAGGCTCGGTAAATACATCGTAACCAACCGTCCCGCCAGACCCTTTTAACCAGTGTGCGAGTTGGGCGAGGTCAGGATAGTCCCGCGCCTCCAGCGCCTTTTCCATGCTGCGCAATTGCTCTTCGAGACGGGGTAGGAACTTTTCTACAATGCCTCGCATTTGCGGATTTCTTTCTAACAGCTTATTCCTTATAGGGGTATCGGCAACCTGCATAGCATCGTTAGCTCCGATCGTTTGCACTGTCGAAGCGGTCGGCACTGTCGCAGTGTCGGCTGCTATGCCGGCTCGCGCCCTTGTGGCCACGTCGATCAATTGCGTCATCGCCTGCACAATCGCGCCTGAATCCTGTGCCTTGGCGGCGCTTTCCAATTGCTTTGCCGGCTCGAAGAACGCGTCGAAGCCCACGGTGCCGCCAGAGCCTTTCAGCCGGTGAGCGGTGGCGGCGATTTGCGCGTGATCGTCGTTGCTGGCGGCCTGCTGCAACTCGGCGATGTCTGCGGGCAGTTGCGCCACGAAGCGGCTGATGATGGGTTCGAACGCAGGTTTGTTTGCCAGCCTGCTATAGATTGGCGAGGCATCGTCTGGCTCGCTATCGTGCTGGAAGTCATTCGCTGGTGCTTCATCGAGCGCTTCATCTGCCGGTTTGTCGATCGGCTTGCCATTGAGCAGTTTTGCCAGCAATTGAGTGAGTTTGTCGATGTCGATCGGTTTGGTCATGTAGTGTGAAAAACCCACCGACAAAATTCTTTCTTCAAACCCCTGCATAGCGTTGGCTGTCAGCGCGACAATTGGCAGCGTCAAACCGGCTTTTCGCATGGCACTGGTTGCCTCATAACCATCCATCACAGGCATCTGAATATCCGACAAAATGACGTCGTAGTTGCCCTCGCGTGCCTTCTCCAGGCCAATGGCACCGTTTTCTGCTGTCTCCGTGTCAATGCCCAGATCCTGCAGCACCAGTGTCAGGAGCTCGCGGTTCTCAGCGGCGTCGTCGACCACCAGAATTCTGGATGGCGGGAATTCCCAGCTTTGAAGTTCAGTGCTCTCGATACTGTCTATCGCCTCCAGTACCTCGTCCGCAGTCAGTATCCTGACCTCATCGATGGTGCCGGTGGGGATCAGCGCGGTGAAGGTTGTGCCCTTGCCCGCCTCGCTTTTGAGGGTAATGTCTCCGCCCATCGCACGGGCGAGTTTCCGGCTGATCGAGAGCCCTAGTCCGGTGCCGCCAAAGCGGCGCGTAATCGATGCATCGGCCTGTACGAATGGATCGAACACGGCGGCCTGTTGTTTGTCGGTCATGCCGATACCGGTATCGCTGACATCAAACGCGATCATTGGCGCTTTTTTGTCATCAATAAAGCGCAGGCCGATGGTGACGCCGCCCTGTTCGGTGAACTTGATGGCATTGCCGGTGAGGTTAGTGATGATCTGACGCAGTCGCGAGCTGTCGCTCTGGATGATTTCCGGTAGATCGGTCTCGATTTTTAACGAGGCGTCAATTCCCTTTTCCTGTGCCTTAACACGCAGCACTTGTAATACGTCGTTGGCCACCGCGTAGGGACGACAGTCAATCTGTTCAACCTCGAGTGCACCGGACTCGACCTTGGACAGATCGAGCACGTCATTGATCAGTTCCAACAGGTGGTTGCCGCTGCTCGAGATGGTGTTGAGGTGTTTTTTCCAGTCGCTACTGGCGCGTCCGGTTCCGCGCTTAAGTACCTCGGTAAACCCGAGAATGGCGGTCATCGGGGTACGGATTTCATGACTCATGTTAGAGAGAAATTCGCTTTTGGCGCGGTTGGCCTGTTCAGCGTCGTCGCGCGCCATGCGTAACTGAGCCTCTTTCTCCTCAAGCTCGGTCACGTCGTCGAGACTGATCAATACACCGCCGGCTGATCCGGACGACATGATCGGCGAGCAGTTGACGATGAACTTGTGCCACTGAGCGTCTTTGTCACGCAGCCATATCATCTGGCGAAACATGGCGTCACCGGTCTTGAGTGCGGTCTGCCAGGGGAAAGCCTGATCGGTGTTGCCAGCCTCACCGTCTTGTGGCATCGATTCACCAATATGCCAGTCGAATGTGCCGGCCTTGACGCCAATCAGCTTTTCGGCGGAGATGCCAGTGATGTTTTGAAACGCAAGGTTTGCCAGTACAACATTGCTTTTTTTATCGACCACCAGCAGCGCTTCGGCCAGTGTGTCGAGCGCGGCGCGTACTCTGCCCGGTACCGCCTGCGACGGGTTGAGTTCCTTGAGCATTTTGCCAAGGTAGATGTAGAACAGTCCAAAGCCTGCGAGCGCACAGAGCG
This sequence comes from uncultured Granulosicoccaceae bacterium, assembly GCA_964646405.1. Taxonomy (GTDB): domain Bacteria; phylum Pseudomonadota; class Gammaproteobacteria; order Granulosicoccales; family Granulosicoccaceae; genus CAKZSB01. The sequence goes on from CAZYDV010000009.1 coordinate 28,836, forward strand.
CAACCAGAGAGAGTCTGGAGTTGCGTACTTTATCCAGCCAGGTTACGCCGTCGATGGAGTCGAAGTACAGGGTGATCGTACCCCACTGACGCTCTCGCTGGAGTATCGGTAAAATGATGACCGATTCTGTCGATTCGGTGCTGACTGACTCCTGATCGACGGCGCTGCTGTCGCCGACAATAACGCCGTTTCGATCGTTGTCGCGTTTTATCCAGGCCGCCTGAATACTCTTGTTGCGTTGTAGAATGAACTCAAGGTTTTTGCGTATGCTGGGCAAGTCGCGGTTTTGTTGAAACAACGAACTGCTCGCAGCAATGGATTCGGACAGTGCAGCCCGGCCATCGATAACTGCCTGTCGCCTGTCGGGTATCAGGTTTAGAAATATCGCTATGAGCATCAGGCTCAGAACGATGGACGTCAAGCCCATCGCCAGATGAAATTTAGCGGATAACTTTTTCATATCGATCGCGTCCGGATCTGGTGTTGATTGCGCGAGGCGCGTACGCTCAGACAGTGGATCTGATTTTTGTTAATCACGCGCTTTTCCAGGCTCGGGTGGTTGTGTGGCGGAGTGCTGATCACTACCGGGTCTTGCGTTTTTCTCGACCATGCTTTGCAGTGACTCTTCGTCTTCTTCCAGGCTGTCATCGAGGTTTGAAAGTACTGGCAGTGGATCTATCCAGCGCCATGCGGGCATGGACGAGAGTACGCTGCCGACCAGCAGGCCGCCTCTCACCAGCCAGACGATGTACCCGATCGACAGGCCGGTCGACACCGTGATGGCACTGGCGACTACTTGATTTTCCCGTAGGGCCTGGTCCTGTTCGGCCTCGCGTTCGCGATCGAGTTTTTCAATCAGACTTTTTGCCGATTTGAGCGTGGTCTCATCGCTACTGAAAAATAGACGATCCAGGCTGACGGTAAAAATCGGATCTGCCTGCGACTGCACCAGCACATTCTGCGTCTCGGTGTTCTTGTTGACAGCGTCGTTCTTGACGACTGTATCGACGAAAGTGTCAGTTGCGCGCTCGGAATCCAGTGTTGATGCCGCAGCAAACAGCGGCTCGGTATCGGTGATTTGACTGCTGCGTTCGAGCTCGGGTTTGTCCGGGCTCTCGGTCGGCGCCGACTGCGGTTGCTCAGTGGCCGTCTGAGTGATGGCTGGCGCCACGGATGGCGTGCTGTCGGCAACCGGCGTCTGCTGTGACGTGACCGGAGCCTCCAGCGCCGGATCGAGCGACGGTTCGATCATTAATCTGAAAACACTGCTTGAAGACTTATCGTTGATGTCGAGTGCGGTTACTTCGATATCGAGTTCACCGATATCATTGATTCCCGGCTTCCCGCTCAATAAACCAGTGACTGGATCGAAGGTCAGCCAATCGGGCAACGGTTCACCATTGGCAAGCGTGGCGCTGTAGGTGAGAGCGTTGTTTTCTGCATTGCTTTGAAAGAGGTTTTCCGGCAGCGGTATATTCAGTTGATCATAGGTTGCGATGAAGTGATCGGGCAGGGTGCCTGCAGTCGGTGCGGGCGGTAGTGGTTCGATCGCAATCTCCACAAATCCAACGTTACTCACGCTGGTATCGTCGTTGCGATTGCCGTCTATGATCCGATAGCTGAAACTGTCATCGAAGTTATCTGAGCCATCGTGAATGTAGCGGAAGGTGCCGTCGGTAAAGAGCTCGAGGGAACCGTGCTGAACCGAGTCGACGATCACCGCTTTGAGCAGTGATTGCTCCGTGTCGCTGTCGCGGTCGTTGTCCAATACGCTGCTTGCGCCACTGGCAAGTGATGAAATACTGCCACGCTGCACGGCGGCTATGCTGTCATGGATGGCAACGGGAGGTGCACTGTCGCCAACGTGGATAGTGAGTGTATTCGTCGATAGCGCGACAGTTTGGCCATTGTTGGCGATACTGCCGTCATCGCTGACCCTGAACGTCAGGCTGACTACATCGTCCACTGTCGCATCTTCAGCGGGCTGGTACATGAGTTCGCCACGTTCGATGGCGATCGTTGATATATGCTGGTTTTGGAAAACAGGCTCACCCTGAATCAACAGCGTGCCTGCAGCGGGCAGGGCCGTTATCTGCGTTGAAATGAATCGATTGCCATCACCCTGATCGTCGAAACCGAAATCGGCTACCGAAAGGGTGATCGGGCTGTGTTCGAGGGTGTGAAGTTGATTGTCAGTGCCTACGGGTGCATCGGCGATGTCGATGATATTGAATTGTATCGTTCCACTGCTGGCAACAGCGCCATCATCGTCGAGTAGGTCGTAGAGGCTGTATGCCAGCGTGTCGACCGGCGCGTTGCCGTCATCGTGCTCATAGTGAATCTTTCCGTCCAGAATGTCCTGCTGGGTGAATTGCACCAGATCACTTGACGGATCTTCATTTGAGTATAGCCGACCATGCTCGGGTGCACTCGTAATGGTGTAGTAGAGTTGGGTCGGATTGGAGTCACCATCGGTCGCATTCAGATGGCCGCTAGTCAGCGTGAGAGTGGCACCTTCCAGCAGACTGAGGTTGTCGACAGCCTGCAGCACCGGGGACTCGTTAACATGGTCGACAACGATTGGCAGTACGATTGAAACCGCTGCCGCGTTGTCTTCACCACCATCGGCCAGCAGTAGAGCAATGCTATCGTTTGGTGTGTATCCCCCGGCGTGCGTGTAGCGGAGCTGATTGCCGTCGATGGCCGCCTGGCTAAACGTCTGGCCTGTCGATAACTCGTTTCCATCGAGAAAGAGCGTTCCGTGGACGGGCAGAGCTTCGATTGTGAAGAACAGATCATCAGAGGAGGAATCTGCGCGATCCGGGTCGGTTGCCTGCAGATGCTCAGCAGTGATGACAGAGCTCAGTCCATCTTCAACCACCAGCGGTGTACTCATCAGTGCCGAAGGTGACTCGTTGAGATCCTCGATTTCAACGTCGATCGTATCCGTGTAGGCCAGACCGTCGGTACCGATCGATCTTACCTCTACCTGCAGCGTATCTGATGCTTCGTAGTCTGGCGGTGTGTCGCCGACCACGAGCAGGCCATTCGCGGTGACGGCGAAGGTGTCATCCTGATTTTCCGCCAGTTCGTAGCGATGACTAGTGATCAGTGATAAGTCGGACACAATAGCGCCGAACATGCCGGGCGTCGTAGATGACAGTGCAATGGTTGTGGTGTTGGCAGTGGCGGTAAACGACACGGTTTGTTGCTGCCAACCCAGATTATCTTTGCTCCACCCGTCCTGGTGTTGAACCTGCAGTGCCACGGTCTCGGCGCCCCGGTCGATCTGCATGGAGACGGTATCGTTCGCGCCTCCTCTGAAGTTGCCGGCCAACGCGAAGCTCAATTCGTATTGCCCACCGGGCACGGTAGTAAAACTCTGTTCAATGGATCCGGGTTCAAGGCCGTTTAGATCGAGTGGTTTTCCACCATTCGGAGAGGCTTGCCAGTCTGTTCCCCTGACTTCGATGCTGCCTGTGGTAATCAACCAACTGCCGGCCATCTCTCCGGCAAAGAGCGTGTTGGCATCTGCGTTGGGTGTGGGTGTAGCGTTAAACCCGCCATCTGCTATCGCATCGACTGCCGGGTCTGGATCAATACTCGACAGGCGGCCGACAATGGTGCCTGGTACGCTGTTCTCTGCTACGTGTAAGTGGCTGTCACCGATTGGTACGATCGCAGTGGGTGCGTCATCGACAGAATCAACATTCAGATTGATCGTATATCCCTGCTGCGATAAATCCGCTCCCCCGTTGGCACTACCGCCGTCATCCACTACGCGAAAGATAAAGTCTGCATAGTCTTCTCCGAATTCCTGCGCAACCGGTGCGAATGTCAGTAGTCCGTTGTCGATATCCGCAACATCGATAGTCTCTCCGTTGGTCACCAGGAACTCACCCAGCAGCAACTGGCCTCTGGCTGGCGCGCGGTCAATGTAGATCGCGAGCAGGTTGTGGTTGTCCTGTGGATCTGCAAAACCGAAATCGGTCGAGTCAAAAACATACGGCGTGTCTTCGGCAAGCCTGATGGTGTTGTTAGCAGCAGAGGGTGGATCGTTGACGGCCAGTACGCTGAATGCCAGTGTGGCACTACTGGACTGGGCGATACCATCATGAACAGCATAGGACAGAGTCCGCGTGCCGGCTGTCGGGTTGTCGCTGGCGTTCGAGTATTGTACGGCTTGCAGTGCGTCCCGGTAGGCATCCAGCGTTGCTGAACCAGACAACAACAGAGTTCCGGTATTGCTGTCCCAGAGGCCAGTGATCTGGTCGGTGTCTGCGAACGTCAGACTGTCCTGTCCATCAGCGTAGTTGCCGCTGATCTGAATCGTTGCCGATTCAATCGTGCTGTTGTCTGCGTCGGTGAGGGTGGCGCTGGTGATGGGGTGCAGGGCTGCGTCATTCTCAGTAAATACCAGATCCGGATCCGATGTCAGCGTCAGCACCGGAGCATCGTTCACGGGCTCTATGGCCAGTGTTAAAAATCGGGTTGCAGAGTAGTCTGTGCCGTCGTGTACGGTAATCGCCAGCCTGCGATCGTCGGCAGTCGGGTTGTCGTTATTAGTGTTGGTGTAAGTGACCGCACGCAACGCAGACTGATATTCGGCTATCGGTGCACTGCCCTGGAGCGTCAGCGATCCGGTATCAGCATCCCAGTCGGCGGTAATGTTATCGCTATTGATGAAACTGAGTAGATCCTCTGCAGGATGATAGTTGTTCTCTATACTGATAGTCGCCTGAGTGAGGTCAGTCGAATCGACGTCACTGAGCGTCAAATCTGCCGCGATCAGTGTCGCTGCGTCCGATTCCCGATACACAAAGTCGGTGGTAGTCAGATTGAGTTCGGGTGCGTCATTGATGGCAACCGGACGCAGTTCAATGATCAGTTGATTGGAGTCATCAATGCCGTCACTGACGGTCAGGGTCAGGCTTCTGGTGCTCGGGTCCGGGTGTTCGCTGCTGTTAAAATAACTGATCGACTGCAGCGCACTCTGGTACTCCAATACGCTGGCGTTACCCGTCAGGGTCAGTATTCCGTTGAGGCCATCCCAGGTAGCAGAAATGGAATCCGTATCGGTAAACAGCAGAAGATCCTCGCCAGGCTGATAACTGCTGTCGATCGATATCGTTGCACCGGTGATCGTGTTGCCGTCGACATCCGCAATCGCAAGGCCTGGGACAATCGCCAGTGACGGCTGATTTTCTGTGTAGGTTCTAATTGAGGTGTCCGAATCAGCCAGCGTCGGTGCATCGTTTTCAGCCAACAGATTGATCGTGCGTGTTGCCGGGGCCGAGGTGTCAACGGAATCTGAAACCACTACCGTGATTTCACGGCTGACCGTAGCCGGATTATCAGTATTGTGATTGACGTACTGCACGCTGTGTAGCGCGGATGCGTAGTCAGCGTGACTTGCCTCCCCGGTAAGCGTCAACGTGCCTGATGTGGCATCCCAGCTACCAAAGATGGATGCGGTATTGCCAAAGATCAGCTCGTCCTCACCCATCTCGTAACCCGAAGTAATGCTGACCGCAGCCGACTGGAGATTGATCTCGTCGTCGTCGTCGATCTGAAGGTTTTGCAGGACATCCATTGCTCCGTCACCTTCGGTGAAGGTCAGGGAAGCTGAGTCAATATGGGTAATGACAGGGGCATCGTTGATCGGTGTGATCGGCACGATCTGTTGTTGATCGACGCTCAGCGATGGGCCACTGCCTTGCGCACCGGTGTTGCCGTCATTAAACATCCAGTCGAGCGTAATTTGTGACGGTGGGTTTTCACTGATGTTCTGATAGGTCAGAGCGCGCAGGATTTCATTGACTGCGCTACCGGTAATCGCGTCAAACTGAAGTTGCAGTGTGCCGCTGCTATTGGCGAACACCGAGCCGGCAGTGCTGCCATTGTAGCTAAAGGCGTCTCCTTCAATTAGCGGTCCGAGTAGGCCCGAGTGCGAAAATACATCCTCCATGTTCGCGCCACCGGTTCTCTCAATACGGACCGAAGCGCCAGCGTAGCTATCGACCTGCAGATCGGGGTCTATGATCTGTACGCCGTTGCTCAGAATAACTGGCGATGCATTTTCAGTGTATGTGGCAGATTGCAGCAGGCTATCAATCGAGGGAGCATCGTTGACGGAGGCCAGGGTGACGAGTGTCGATGCGTCCGCCGAATGCGCGCCGCCTGACCCCTGTACACCCGTGTTGCCATCGTCGAATGTCCACTGGACTGACACATAAGCCGGTGGGCTGTCACTCGCGTTTCGATAGGCGATCAGTCTCGCTACCTGATTGACCAAAGTACCCGTGGCGTTGGCGTTGAAGGTCAGGGTCAGCGTACCACTGTCGTTGACTGTGACCTCGCCGATCTGCACGCCGGTGATTTCTATCGGCGCACCCGTCAATAGTTCAGTCAGACTTGAAGCGGCGTGAAATTCATCATCGGTGTTGGCGCCGCCAGCTCGCTGCAGTGTCAGGGTACTGCCGGCGTAGTCTGTGGTATCCAGTTCCTCATCAGTGATGGTTATCGCCGCGTCGATCGGGTCACTGACGATTTGCTCAGTTGCGCTGAGCGTCCCTGCACCCGGGATGATCACGGGTTGCTCGTTAACCGCCAGCAAAGTCACCGGTACAGTCTGACTGTAACTTCTGGTTGGCGTTTCGGAACCGGAAACGATCACCACCAGATCATGTTGACTCTGCTCAGTTGCATTGAGCAGGGAAGCATCCTGTACTCTGATCGCGCCACTTGATGCATCGATGGAGAACAAGCCGCCTTTATCGTCGTCGAGCAGATAGCTGTATCCGCCGGCGTCTGGTGTCAGGTCGCGTGCGGTGATGATACCGATCAGCGCGCCGGCCGAGGCGTTGTCGGCGATCTGTAAATTATCTACCGCGGTCGATCTGGTGAACCCTGCGCCCGTTGCGTGCTGCAGCGCGAGTGTGACCGGCAGAGCATTGGCGCCCGTCAGGCCGGAGTGGTTGATCACGGTATTGTCGCCGTTCAGCGATTCCATTTGCCAGTTGATGTGCAGGCCAATGGGTAGATCATCGTTGTCGAACCGGGCGAGGCGATTGTCATTGATCTCATCATGCGTGCGGACGTGGTCCCAGACCCGCACATCATGCAAAGTGCCGGACAAGGCGTTGGCCGGATCAAATACGAGTTCGGCGCTTTGTTGCTGTCCGATAACCCAGCTTAGATCTCCGATGATGGTCGAGCTCGACAGCGGCAGACTGGCGGTGTTAGCCAGGTCTCCATCGATATACAGTCTCAGGCTGTCTGTTCCACCGGCCGTATCCAGTGTGATCGATATACTGTGGCGCTCGCCGTCGAACAGATTGGGGAAAGAAAGCGCCGGATCGATAAAATCAGTACCCGAAAGGACTCCCTGACTTTGAATTGCCGTGTTGTGCCACTCGACCTGTCCATCCGGGTGAATAGCCAGATACTCGTTGTGTCCCGAGTTGTCGACCGCCGAGTAAAGCGTGCTGAATCCGGTGGTGTTCGGAGTCAGCCCTGAGAATGAGAACTCCAGGCTGATACTGGACAAGCCATTGACGTAGTTGTAGCCACTGGTATCCAGCAAGTAGTTGTCGTTGCCACCATCGCGATTGATTGATATTCCCGGTGCAAGATCGTGAGGTGTATTGTTCTCAATCGTCAGTGCGACGGTGGCCGTATGGGTCAGATCTCCATCATTAACAGTGACATCAAAACTCGCATTTGCGCTCGCGTCACCGTTGTGATCGACGGTGACATTGCCATCAATGACATCCTGCTGAGTGAAGGTGTCGCCGACCGCCAGTGGGTTTGTGCCGAGCTGCAATGTGATGTGGCTGGTGATGGCGTTGAGCGTGTAGGACAACTCATCGTCTGTATTATCGACATCTGCCGTGTGCAAATTGGCTGGAGTCAGCGGGTGATCTATCGCGCCATTGATCATCGTCAATTCGTGATCGATGATCGTCGGTGCCTGATTGATTGGCGTAACCGAGAGGTGGGTATATCCTGTTGCGATTAGTGCGCCACCAACGCCCTGGCTGTCGTCGTCGTTGCCGTCACTGAATGTCCATTGCAGGCTGACCAGTGACTCGGGATCCTGACTGGTGTTTTGGTAGCCGATCGACTGCATGACACCACTGACAATCGCCTCTCCCGTACCTGCGTCAAATGCAAGGAGCAGGCTGCCTGCCGAATTTTGTATGACACTGCCTGTGACGGTGCCGTCGTAGGTCAGATTCTGCCCTTCGATCAACGGTCCCAGTAGGCCATTGGCGGTGAATACATCAACGGTGTTGGCGCCAGTCGATCGTGCGACGGTCAGAGTGGTGTCGCCAAAATCGTTGTGTTGACTGAGTTCATGATCAAATATCCGAACGTCGTCATCCAGGACAATTGCCGGATCACCTTCGGTGATAGATGTCGTGGAACCCAGTGTGTCCGAGATTGTCGCCGGATTGAATCGATAGTCCGGATTGCCATTCGGTTTGAAACTGTGCAGCTCAGTTGTGTGATTGCCGCCCACCTCACGTTGCAGGACCATCCTGAATGAATCGTCTGGTGATACCGTGAGCTGGAAGAAGTTGGAGTCTAGCGAGACCGCGTGATGTGACAGTGTGAATCCGTTATTTCCAAATGATGTATCCAGTGTGCCATTAGCGTTGTAGCGAGCGACGATGCCATAGTTATCGCTGCCGATTTCCTGCCGTCCGCCGATCAGTATTTTTCCGTCACTCTGCAGCTTAATATCGTAGAAGCGTTCGATGCCGCCAAAATCGGTCTCGACCAGTCCACCGACACCGAACGCTGAATCAACCGCGCCACTGGGCAGTAATCGGTATAGTGCTGCGTTGTCGTTCAGATTGCCTGCGACCACTATGCCATCATCAGATTGCATCAGAAGGTTTTGTGCAACCAACGGCACATTGGCTGATCCACCCGTTCCGAAAGCCCCGTCGAACGTGCCATCCGCGGCAAATCTCAGTACCTCGCTGCTATCTCGCAGGCTAACGATAATGGCGTTGTCACTTTGCAGTCCCAGGCCGCTTGCCCGGTTTAAACCGCCGTTATGGTCGTAGGCGACAAGCCCACCGCCCGCCAGGCTCGAATCCGGCGTACCGTTGGTATTGATGCGGAGAACACCAAGCTCGTGATTGGTGGTCGCCTCCATATCCGTCGCACCTGCGATGACTATCTTGTCGTCGCCCTGTGTTGTCAGTCGCCAGGTCCAGTCGTGTGCTGGGGAATGGAGAAAATAGATTCCACGTCCGGTACCGTTGAATCCGTTGTCGGGTGTGCCGTCGCGGTTGAGTTGGTGAACGGTGACCGCGTACCCGGACGTTGGGTGAAAACTGGATCCAGCCGCTACTATCTTGCCATCCGATAGAATCGCGAGTTCAATCGAGTCGTCGTGGGTTCCGTAGATATCGAAAGTGGCTATTCCGCCAGTGCCGAAGGTCGTGTCCGGTGTGCCATCGGCATTAAAACGAGCGACGATGGTGTCGAAGTTTGCCGGACTACCGGCACCCGTGGTACCGGTGACAATGGTCTTGCCGTCAGGCTGGGTAACCGCGTCTCGCACCAAAACGTCCATGGATGGAATTTCCAACACGGCGTAGCCAGTCGTGGCTTCAAAGCTCGGCTCATCGTTGGTCTGAGCCACCGTGATGGTGAACTCGTGGGGTGCCGACAATACGGATTCTAAATCGCTTACCCGAAATGCAAATGAGTCATCAACGGCGCCGTGGCCATTCGCTCGATAGTGGAGATTGCCGGTGTGGATATCTTCCTGTGTGAACGACGTGACGAGCTCACCCGGATTCGAGTCGAGGGCAAGAAAACCAAATTGCGGTTGATCCGTGACCGTGTAGCTGATCGCACTGGCTGAATTATCTACATCGCTGGTATAGAGAGCGGCAGACGATATGACAGTGTCAAGATCTGCCTCATCGATGGAAATCTGCCTTGCCAGTACGACTGGCGCATCATTGATCGCAGTGACATCGAATGTGATATCTCTCGATGTGGTATCGCTCGCGCCCACACCGGTAGAATTTGCACCATCATCGATGACCGAGAAGCCAAAGCTATCGTAACTGCTGCCGTTCGCGTCCAGAGCCGGTGCAAAGGTCAGTTGGCTACTGCTGATCTGGGCGGCCAGAATAACCTGGCTTTCGGTAACTGAAGTGCCGTTCAGAAGTAACTGGCCCCGCGCTGGCAGGGTATCGATTCGAACGCTCTGCAGGTTGTCGCCATCAGATGGGTCACTATAGCCGAAGTCACTGGTTGAGAAAGTGTGGACTGAGTCTTCGTCGATCGCGATGGTGTTGTCCTGACCCGCTGGCGCATCATTGAGCGGTGCGACATTGAAGATCAGGCTGCGGGGCGTTGCATCCGTATTGACACCCCCGTTTGTCGTTCCGCCATCATCGATGACCTGGAACATGAGGGTGGCGTAGCTGGCGCCGAATTCGTTTATGTTTGGATGGAAGACCACATTGTTGTTGTCAAGAGCTGTGACTGGTATCGAGTCTCCAGCGGCGACGTTTGAACCTGAAGCCGTCAACAGGCCATTGGTCGGCAGGCTGGTAATCATCACTGCACTCAGCGCGTTTATACCGGCATCCAGATCATCTGCGAAACCGAAATCAGCGGTGCGCAGCGTATAGGCCTGGTCCTCGTTAATTTCTATTGTGTTATCACTGCCCGTCGGCGGATCGTTGACCGCCACTATGTCGATCGGGATTGGCGGCAGGTTGATGACGTTTGCCGCACCCGCACCGGTATTGCCCAAATCGCTGATTTGTATCGACAGTTGCGACGCGGCGCTACCGTTGGCGTTCGCGGGGCCTGTAAAGTACAGTGAGCCGGAGTTACCCAGCCAGCCGTTCAGTGACGCCACCGTGCCGGTCAGGACCAGAGAGTCGCTATTTTGCCCGGTCACCGATAGCCCACTGATATTGGCTGCACTGAGCGTGTCGATCGCATTGTTGCTCGAAACAGTCAATTGCAGATTCGCGCCGTTGGCGTCCACATCGTCGATCGACAGTGAAGAGAGATCGACAGCGCTAGCGATATCCTCGATTGCGTTTATCGCCGTGGTTGTGATGCCGCTGAAGGTGGGGGAGTCATTAACGGGTGTGATCGTCAGGGCAATCTGGTCATCGACGCTGGTGTTGCCGGTGTAGATTGCCGCGACTTCGGGCTCGGTCAACGGTCGATCGTAAATCCTGATGTCATCGAGCATCCCCTGCAAATCTACATTGACAGCAGTGCCGGCACTGCTGCCGAATCGGGTGTTTTCACTGATGTGATATTCGGGTGACGGCGTATAGGTCGTCTGTGCTACCTGCACGCCGTCGAGGTAGATAGCTTGCCGCGCATTGTCGCTATTGATGGTGTACACCACATGGTGCCAGCCCGTGCCCTGCAGGAATCGGTTTGTCGTCGTCTCGCGCCAGGCACTGCCGTCATTGAATAGTCCCGTTACCCCGCCGACTGTCTGATCCAGACGCAGGGCCACACTATTGCCAAGGCTGATCAATTCGGCACCGTTGGTGTCGCTGGCGGCGAGGTTTACCCAGCCAGCGAGTGTGAGGTTGCCAGGATTGCCAAAAGTACCCGTCACTTCGACATACTCACCCGGCGCTGATAGTTGGGAAACGGTCTGTCGATCTGGATCGGTGTAGTAGCTGCCCGTCAGGGTGGCATGATGAGCGGTGCCGGCGCTGCTGTCTTCAGCGGTACCGTCGAATCGGTATTGGCCCTGCAGCCCCGCGTCAAATGCGAGAGTGATGTCGAGCGAGTCGCTACCGACGTAGTCGGCGACCGGTGTGTAGACGATGCCGTTCGTCAATGCAGAGGCGATATCACTATGCAATCCTTCCAGCACGGTTG
>CAZYDV010000009.1:40830-43181 GCA_964646405.1 uncultured Granulosicoccaceae bacterium
CCGAGCGTGGTCTCTGTAGAGTCGCTAATTTGCCACTGCAGTGTAATGTCGCCAGATTGGGCGTCGGCTGTGTTTGCATAGGTGAGCGATTGCAACGTGGAGTTTACGAGAGTGCGGGTCGCGGCACTGTTGAAGTCCAATACCAGTGTGCCACCACTGTTGGTAGTGACCGTGCCAATCGTGGTTCCGCCGTATGTCAGAGCGCCGGATTCTGTTATCGCTGCCAGGGCGCCGCTGGCTGCAAAACTGTCGTTGCTGTTTGGTGTGCCTGCCCGAGACAGAACCACCTGTGTACCGTTGTAGTTGTCGCTGGCAAGAAGATCTTCATCGAAGACCTCCACGGCTGGATCGATGACGATCGGCAAACTTCCAACCGTATAGGTTGGACTGTTGAGTAGCGTGTTGTCGCCAGCGATGTTTTCGAATACCGGTGCATCGTTGACTGTCGAAACGCTAATGTTAAAGGTGCCAGTTGCGGGAGTAGCCGGGGGTTCGCCACTGTCGGCAACGCTAAAATCGAAACTGTCGGTGGAATCGCTGCCACCGTGGTGTCGGTAGACAATTCTTCCCTGATCGACAAAGTCCTGATTAAATGCAGTAATAGGTGTCTCTGGTGCACCCTGGAACGCCAGATGCCCGTAGACTGGTGGAGTGGTAATTGAGTAGAACAACTCTGTGGCATTGTCATCTTCGTCGGTAATGAGAAGACTAGCCGCATTGATAACCGTGGTGCTGCCCTCTGATACGGTCAGAGTCTGGTTGTTGATTGTGGTGGGCGAGTCGTTTACCGGCACGATGGTCAGGTCAAAGGTAGCGTTGGTTGTGCTTCCCAGGCCATCGTCGACTGAAAAATCAAAGCTGTCGTTGGTCGGTGATTCGCTGCCATCGTGCAGATATTGCAGGTGACCACTATTGATATCTGCCTGAGTAAACGTATTTCCGGATTCCAGTACTGTGCCCAGCAGCGAAAGATCACCTTGTGCAGGTGACGATATCAGTGTGTAGAGTAGTTGCGTGGCCGTATCAGCAGGATCGTTATCGGTCGTTTCCAGGAACGAGTTTGAGATCGTGGTGAGTTGCCCCTCGTTGGCAGGCTGTGTCCAGTTGGCCGCGAGTGACTCTTCGTTTCTGAGTGTGATGGTGGCTGTTGCGGAACTGGTAATCGGATCTGGAATTCCAGTATCTTCCTGGGGCAGAGTCGAGTCGAAGATTTGCAGATTTCGAACGGATACGATCGACGAATCCAGACGATCAGTCAGTACCGAGTTGCGACCGATGAATGGCGTCGGACTGCTTATGATCGCGTCTGCCCCTCTGCTACTGCTGCTTATCAGATCACCATCAATGTAGACTTTGTGACCCACACCTTTTTCGATCGTCAGTGTGTATCTGTGCCAATTTCCATCCGCGATGAAGGTTGTTATATCTTCATAGCTGCCTGCGTATATACCATCGTTCGCGTCTCTGACCCAGGTCGCTACGCTCATCGTCGCGACACCACCTGAAACCTGAGACGCCAGCGTTACCGTGATGCCATCCGTGACACTAATGGCGTCGGCGAACAGCGGCTCGAAGCCTGTCTCGGCAGGCGTACCGACAACCCTGAAATCGATGGATATCGAGTAATTGTCAGGGTAGGTGATCGACGGCAGTTCAATATAGTCGTCTAATCCATCGAACTGGATACCGTCGGGTGTGACCACTGCGCCGTGCAAGGTGCCGTCGCTGGTACCTACTCCATCATCTGCACTTGTTTCAAGCGCCCAGAGATTTTGTGTGTCTGGATGAATTCGAGTATCCGGTGTTTCTATGTCGTAGACGAATGTCGCGTCGCCACTTGTGCCGGCAGCAGACTGAAATGTATAGGTGCCATCGGCATGGTCAGTGAGAGAGCCCGTTGAAGGTGATTGAACATGGGTGATCGACGGTATGTCTTCAAAGGCACTGACGTCATTGCCGATAAGTTCACTCTCTGTGACGGTCAATGTCGATCCACTGAGATGTGTTCCGAGATCGTCGTCGACAGCGTTCAGCAGATCCTGGGTAACCCGGATGTCGACAACTTCGCTGGCAGACAATGCCCCGGTTGCGCCCTGGCTGCCATCGTTCTGGTCGTTGAATGTCAGTTCTATTGGCAAATTGGCGGGTGTGAGATAGGTCCCGGTGTTGCGATACCCGATCGATTGCATAACCTTGGCTACTGCAGCCTGGGTCGCATTGGCGTTGAACTGAATCACGAGTTCTCCGCCACTGTTACTGAGCACCGAGCCCACTGTGCCCGTGCCTGACAACGTCAGCGTCGAACCGCCGATCAGATCGGCGAGGTCGCCAAGTGCTGAGAACTCATCTTC
>CAZYDV010000010.1:0-43052 GCA_964646405.1 uncultured Granulosicoccaceae bacterium
ATCCACAGCTGGCGAAGTCCGCGCTGGAAGAGACTTTGCGATTCACCTCTCCGGTACACGCGTTTTGCAGAACCGCACAAGCCGATACCACTGTCAGCGATATCAACATTGAAGAGGGAAGTAAAATTCTCTGTGTACTCGGATCAGCCAACCTCGATGAACGACACTGGCCAGATGCCGACAAGTTCGATATTGAACGCAACAGTAGTGGCCACATGGCGTTGGGCGCAGGCATTCACGCCTGTGTGGGACAAAACGTTGCCCGCGCCGAGGGCATCGCGTTACTTACCGCGATCGCAGAAAAAGTCAGCGCACTGGAACTGGCCGGCGATCCGATCTGGCGGCCGGGCAACGCGATACATGGGCTGGAGCGATTACCCCTGCATTTGGCGTAACCCCGTGTACCGTAACATGCAAACTAAATGCATGAGTCGATTGATCAAAGATCACGGTCGCTCGCTAAACCACAGCCGCACACCCAGCAAAATTAAAACGACGCCGCTAACCTTGTGCACGCCCAGCAGATAATCGGGGTTATCTCTCAGCCAGCGCGACAATCGGCCTGCAAAATAGCCAACCGGCCCCTTCATCAGAAACGTCAACAGAGCAAACGCTGCACCCAGGGCGAAAATGGTGAGTGTCGGACTTTGCGCCTGCGGCAACACAAACTGAGGTAGAAACGCAAAATAGAAAATCGCTATCTTGGGATTGGCGATATTGGACAGGGCCCCGTCGACAAAGAGCCGCCCGACACTGCGAACATTTGACCCGGATAGTGCCAGCTCGGCGCTGGAGCTGCGCAACAACAACACGCCGAGATAGATCAAATACAACGCGCCGACAATTTTCATCGACAGAAACAACCAGTCAGATGTTTGCACGATCGCGCCAACGCCGATCGTTGCCAACAGGGTGTGCATCAACAAACCACAACTGACCCCCGCGGCTGTCACGACACCGGCCACAGAACCCTGCGCGACCGAGCGCGACATCACCAACACCATGTCCTGACCCGGCGTTGCGATGATGGCGACCGAGGCAATCAGGAAAATAGACCAACTGGCGTCGAACATGGAATGAGTCGTTCAGTGCAGCATCAGCATGTGCAAAAAAATTCGGCCCGCATGCGGGCCGAATTTCCGATCAAACTACGTTAGCAAATCAGTAGAGTGCGATCGGGTTGCCGGGTGAGCCGGTACCACCTTTGATCTTCAACGGCGCCCAGACAAACAGGAACTCATACACTTCATCTTCGAGCAACTGCGTGAAATCCATGTTCTCCAGATTCCAGATACCATGGCGAGTCTGCATCTGTACGTGACACTCAAAGGGATCTTTCACACTTTCACCCGGAACCGCCTCGGTTGGCCAGGTATCGCCACCGGTCAGTGCGACCTTGCGGTCAATCATGACCTGACAGGCAGACATGCCAAAGCCCGGTGTGCCCGAGTTGAACTTTGCAATGCGCTCTTGTTTTTCAGCCGCATCATAGCTGTCCCATTCGCGGGGGTGCCACAGATTGCCGTGACCGGTGTAAAGAAACACACAATCGCCCTCGCCAATGGGGTCGATACCCTGCTTTTCGGCTATTTTGTCCAGATCGTCGCCATTGACGTTGCCGACATCGTTGGGATCACCGCCCTTCGGGATTGGCATCTGGTCGACGCCCTTGTAAGCAGCCGCATTCAGCAACACGCCTCGGCAGACATAACCCTTATCCCCAACAGTTTCAACACCGAGCGAGCCCATACCGTGCGAGCCAGCGTTGCCTGCCAGCAGCTGCCCGTTGTAGAACCAGTCGCCAGTCGGGGCGATGACACCAATGTGGCCGGGACCATCAAATTGAGTACCGACCTGGCCGATCTCCGCAGTCAGCATTTCATCGTTGTAGACCAGTTGATGCTCGCCGAATGGTCCGCCGGTGGGCAGCCCGGGTATCGTCATATTGAAACCGCGCGCGCCGAAAAACGGTGCGTCACTCTGATAGACCTTGCCGAGCGTAGCCCAGCGGCCGGTTTTAATCAGGCTGACGTTTTTCATCACCATCTCTGGCGTCAGCACATTCATCATGCCGATACGATCATCGGCACCCCAGATCGACGGCGCCCAGTTTTCATCGATGGGAGCCGGGTTTTGGGCAAGACTCGCCGAACTCGCGCCGAGCGCCATCAGGCCGCCAACAATCAGGCCACCAAGCATCGTACGGGATGGTAGCGTGCTTCTGATTTTCATGATTTTTTCCTCGCTAAAATAGTTGGGCAACGGACATTGCTCCGCTGCGTTCCAAACAGGCTTGCCTCTACTCTCGCCAGCATCGATACCGCTTGCGGCGTCCCGCAACCGGGACGCAAATCAACAGTAGAGCCCTTACCTTACCTCTAGCCACCGGATAGCTCCAGAAAAAAAATCAGTCCACCACGGCGAATTTGTTGGCGCAACCGCGCTGTATTAGACTCTTGCAGACATTCTCTTTGCCGCGAGCGTCACAGATGATTGAGCAAGCCGATGTGCAATACTATCGAGAACAGGGCTATCTGGTGGTCGAGAACGTTCTCACGCCAACAGAGCTTGCGCAACTGCAGGGCGATCTGGAGCAGGTAATCGCTGCGGCCGCAAGCGTCACTACCAACAACGAAATCTACGATCTGGAGTCAACCCACAGCCCAAACGCGCCGCGGGTGCGGCGGATCAAACATCCACACAAGGTGATGCCGAGTGTCAACGATCTGATGCGCCACCCCAAACTGCTGTCGATCCTTCAACAATTAATCGGCCCCGGCGTGCGCTTTCAGACCAGCAAACTGAATATGAAGGCCGCCGGCTACGGCGCTGCGGTGGAGTGGCATCAGGACTGGGCCTTCTACCCTCACACCAATGATGACCTGCTGGCAGTCGGGGTGATGCTGGATGACGTCGACGAAGACAACGGCCCCATGATGGTGATTCCCGGTAGCCACAAGGGTCCGGTACTCGATCACCATGCCGGTGGATTTTTCTGCGGCGCGATCGATCCGATCAAAAGCCAAATGGATCTCCAGGCCGCCGTGCCGCTGACCGGACCCGCAGGCTCGATGACCTTTCATCACGTTCGCGCGATCCACGGCTCGGCGTTGAATCGTTCACAGCGATCGCGCAACTTTCTGCTCTATCAATTCACCGCGGCAGACGCCTGGCCACTGGTCGAAACCATCGACGACTGGGACGAATACAACTCGTGGATCGTCGCTGGCGAAGCCACTCTTGAGCCACGGCTGTCTGAGGCACCGGTGCGCCTGCCGCTGCCACCGGCACCGCAACAGGGATCCATCTATGAAAACCAGAGCACCATGGAGAACCGGTTCTTCGAGGTCTACGACGAGGCGTCCACCTGAGCCCCTTTTAGGCGGGTAATTACTGCCGGTAGCTGATCGGCCAGATCCTCTGCAATCAGGCCCTCGCCAAACGCATTCGCACATTCACTGTGCATCCACACTGCACAACAAGCAGCTTCAAACGTCGGCATCTGCTGCGCCATCAGCCCGCAGATGATACCGGCCAGTACATCGCCGGACCCGGCGGTGGCAAGTGTCGGCGGTGCATTGGCGTTGACGGCGACGCGCCCGGTCGGGTCGGCAATAACGCTATCGGACCCTTTCAATACGACAATTGCACCGGTTTGCCTGGCCGCGTGGCGCGCGCGTTCCAGCCGGTTCGCATCGCAATGAAACAAACGACGATACTCTCCGTCATGCGGCGTCAGCACCACCTGCCCGGCAGCCTGTTGCAGCAACTGCACAAAATGCTCACCGTGCGACTCAAAGGCGGTCAACGCATCGGCATCCAACACCACACTGGCCGCGCGTTGCAGCACCTGCTCCACCCGAACCCGGGTATCTGCGCCGAGCCCGAAACCCGGCCCGATCACAACGGCATTCTTCCGGGTATCGTCGAGTATGCCGTCGAAATCGGTTCGATCCGCCCAGGGTGCGATCATCACCGCGGTGAGATGCGACGCCGCCACGGTTAGCGCATCCACCGGACAGGCGAGCGTGACGAGGCCCGCGCCGGCGCGCAACGCGGCATAGGCGGAGAGTCGGGCAGCCCCCGTCGCGTGAATAGGACCACTGAAGACCAGCGCGTGACCGCGCTGATATTTGTGTTGTTCACTGTGAGTAGGGGGCCAGGCGTCGGCCCATAGTTGCGGCGTGTTTTCAAAATATTGTGGCGTTACCTGCGTCAGCACGTCTGCTGAAATCCCGATGTCCGCGAGTACGAGCTCGCCGCACAGCGCGCGACCGGGATACAACAAATGGCCGGGCTTTTGACGAAAAAACGTAACGGTCACATCGGCATCAATTACGGCACCCGTGGCCATGCCACTGTCGCCGTCCAGACCGGACGGCACATCGATCGACAGCACTGGACATTTCGCGTTGCGAAGACACTCGACCCATCGCGCCGCATCGCCGACGAGCGCGCGCGACAAACCAGCGCCAAACATTGCATCGACGACCAGTGTCGAGGCATCGGGTTGCCAGTGTTGACGTTGCGTGACCTGCTCACCCCAATGCGTGCGTGCCTGGGTACAAACCGAATCAGGTTTGTCAGCATCGGCGACCGAGACCACCGACACCTCGATACCCGCATCGCGCAGCATACGCGCCGTTACGTACCCATCGGCTCCGTTGTTGCCCGGCCCACACAGCACCAAAACCTGGCGATAAGATGCAAAACGCTTGCAAATACAATTGACGACGCGGGCGGCTGCCGTGCAAACCAGATCGAATTCATCGATGCCGGCGGCGATGGTCAGCGCATCGGCACGCGCCATCTGATCAGTCGTGAGTAGTTCCACGGGGGTCCGACTCTCAAAACCCCATCATAGCGCGGCCGGTTGAACGCTGGTGAGTGGGTGCGATCAGTCGCTCTGCGAGAACAGGTCAAGTATGTCGTCGGCTTCCAGCGACTGAAAACTCAGCTCCGCGTTCTCGGTGACCAGGTCCGCCAATGCCTTCTTGCGTCTTTGCAGCTCGAGGATTTTTTCCTCGACAGTTTGCTCGGTAATGATGCGATAGACAAACACCGGCTTGTCCTGACCGATTCGATGAGCGCGGTCGATCGCCTGATTCTCCACCGCCGGATTCCACCAGGGATCATAGAGAATGACTGTATCGGCCGTAGTCAGGTTGAGCCCGGTACCACCGGCTTTCAGCGAGATGAGAAAGACCGAGGCCGAGCCGGATTGAAATTCATCGATCGCCTCGTCGCGCTTGCGGGTCTTGCCCGTCAGCATGGTATAGCTGATACCGGCATCTTTTACGGCTTGTTCGATGTGACCCAGCATTTCGGTAAATTGTGAGAACAGCAGAACGCGACGCCCCTCTTCGACGAAGTTTGGCAACATCTCCATCAGTGCGTCCAGCTTTGCAGAGCCGTGCACGCTGCGCGCCTGACTCATCTTTACCAGCCGTGGATCGAGACAGGTTTGACGCAGCCGCAGTAGCGCATCCAGCACCGTGATATGACTTTGACCCAGACCGCTTTCGGCCAACGCACGACGCACACGCACTTCCATTGACGCGCGAATACCCTCATAAAGTACCGCTTGATCCGGATGCAGAGATACGCGTTGAACAATTTCGGTTTTGGCCGGCAACTCAGACGCTACCGCGTCTTTGCTACGGCGCAAAATAAAAGGTCGCAGCCTTTTTTGCAGCGCAACCGAAGGTAGTGTCTCGGAAGATTTCTCGATCGGATTGCGGAACACGCGATTAAATTTCTTCTGATCGCCAAAGAAACCTGGCATCAGAAAACGAAATTGCGACCAGACCTCACCCAGATGATTCTCAACCGGCGTTCCTGTGAGACACAGTTTGTGGCTGGCGCGCAATTCACAGACAATTTTGGCCTGCTTGGTGGTGGGGTTTTTGATCGCCTGAGCCTCATCGAGTATCAGGTAGTGATACTCCGTCGCCAGATGCAACTCGCTATCGCGGGTGACAAGGGCGTAGGTTGTGAGCACAATGTCGTAGTCTTCAAGTGCTTCGAATTGCTCCAGCCGATCTGTACCGTGCAGCAGCAAGACTTTCAGGTTGGGTGCAAATTTTTCTGCCTCGCGTCGCCAGTTGCCCATCAAACTGGTGGGTGCTACCACCAATGATGGACCGGTCATTCTGCCCGATTGTTTTTCTACCAGAATGGTTGCCAGTGCCTGTACGGTTTTTCCCAGCCCCATATCGTCGGCGAGTATGCCGCTAAAGCCAAACTCACGCAGAAACTGCAACCAGTTCAAACCCTCACACTGATAGTCACGTAAATCGGCAGTCAGATCACTCGGCACCGCGACACTCTCGATTCCCTTGAACGACTTCAGTTTATCGACCACCGCGGCCAGACGCGCCGGTATATCCCAATCGAGACTCACCCCCGACACAGATTCGATACCGCTGGCGATATCGCTGATTACGGTGGCTTGCAGCTCGGAGAATCGCAATTTGCCATCTTCGTGATCCTGCAACTCGACCAGAACCTCAAGTACCGGCTTGATGTGCGAGACTGGAAATTCAACCAGTGTCTCTTCGTCGAGCCAGACGTTGGCAGTGGCCTCGGGATCATTCAGTATATCTGACAGGTTCGAGCCGACTCGTTCCAGGAATGCCGCCAACACCGGGATCAGCGCGAATGGCTTGCCATCGATAATAAAGTTCAGATCGAGATCAAACCATTTATTATCTGCAGAGTGGTCGATGTGCATCTGCCACTGACTGGAGGTGACAATTCGATACTCGAACTCCGGTTTCTTTTCGATTATCCACCCATTGCGGCGCAATTCGGCCAGACGACCGTCTATCAATTCCTGCCAGAGGATCGTATCGCGGGTACCTGCCGCATCCACATGCAGTTGGATTCCGCCACGCAGATGATGCGTGCTTACCCATTTTGGCAGCCCGGGCCCTGTGAGCTCGTTCATCAATCCCAGTTCGTGATCGGCCGATCTGACGACGCGCACGAAGCCACCGTCATCGCGACGATGCAGAATTTCCCGCCCATCCTTAAGCGCCATCATATGTGGCAAACGAGCGCCATCGTATTCCACCATTACCTGCGCAAAGCGATGCGTACCATCGATATCTTTGCGCGCGGACAAAACCACTACACCACGGGGTATTACGCCGGCGATCTGTCGCACATCTACCGACGCGGGGAGTGGCAAATCGACAGAGTCGAGCGACTGAACCATCAGTTCAGACAACTGCATGGCCAGTGATTCCGCCACCGGTGGCAACGAAGGCAAACGCGCCAGCAGTCGAGTGGGCACATCAGTGTCGATGACACCTGCCCGCGCAGATGCCGGAATAACGTACCAGGGTGGATCGGTAGGCAGACTGACAAACGTGTCTTTTGATCCACTCAAGTTCATCTTGAGTTCACGCTGACCATTATCGACATCCTGCCAAAGCGCCTCGATCGTGCGATTTTCATCGAGGGCCAGCGGCTCGCGATCAAAGGCCTCGTAGTAGCAACATCGAGACTCGACCATCCAACGGAAAATCATATATCCGTTTTCACCGTGAAGGTGCATACCATCGGGGCCATCTTTGAGACCGATCAACGCGTTGCAAATTCGCGCATCGTGACTGCTGAGATCGGACGAATCAAAACTCCGGCGATTCAGCGATAACGGTGATGACTTGCCAAGGTCTCCGCTTCGCAGTCGACGGGCAGAGTAAACCGCCACTTCGAAACGCGTGTCGTGCTGTGTTTGAATCTGGCGAATGCGATACAACAATACCACCGGCTGATCGCTGAACTCGGCGTCATCATCGGCATTGGCACGAATTAAGGCATCGCGCCAGACCTCAACGGCGTCGTGGTCGACCGGCATCTGATCGTCACTTCGAACCCAGCTTAGAATCGCGGCAGCAACGTGACAACAATTGCGTCGCTCTTCACAGGTACAGGTGCCGCGCAGGCTTAAATTCTCGCGCCCGCGGGTAATCACGATCTGCTGTTCTTCCATACCCTTGGCGACAGTGGCGTCTGCGTCCGATTGTTGAGACGCGTGCTCTTCGACAGAGTCGTCCGATGATAATGACTCATCTGCCTGCGGCAGGTATGAGGAGACACCGCGATTCTGCTCCAGCACCTGAGAGGTCTGGACAATCATTTCGCGGTTAGAGTAATAAGGCGAGATAGCGTTGGCATCCTCCTCTTGTGGCTCCTTCTCACCGTCACTCGATGATTCCGGCAGGCAACTGGCACTCAGCGTGTTGCTGCCGTTCCACTGCAGTTGCCCGACCCTGCCGCCATCGACAATGGCTTCGGCTACCGCCATGGTCTCGTCGTCAAACTCGATTTGACAGGCATTGAGCAGCGCCGCTTTGCCAAACGGGTTTTCCGGTCGCGAGTCTGTGCTGTGTGCGGCTAGATCTGCTGTCTTCAATTGAGTTCGCTAAACATTATTGACGGACCATTCAACAAGCGGTGCACTGCGCAACAATTCATCGTAGTGCTGAGCGACGCGTTTCAAGTCGATCGTATTCAAAAAAGCCGAGTACGCCAGATAACTCAATAGAAAACGCATATCTGACACCCATGAGGGCAAAAATCTCGGCGCAAAACAAAGCCCTTTAGCGTGCAACTCACACAGCACGGGGATGTCCTCAAGATCAAGTTTTCCACAAAACAGCAATGGCAGGCAGTCGGCCCGCCCGCTCGAGACGGCCGAGCGCAAGAAGTTGTGTACCCTCAATAAACCGTCGAGGTAGACAATATCTTTCGTGAACGGCGCCCCCCCGCGAAGATCCCCACCGCGGAAAACTCTACGCGCATTCTCGAACGCCTGGCGATCATCGCCCCGGGTTCGCTCCAGAAAATACTCGTACACCTCCAGGAAATCCGCACCGTCTACCGCCATTTGAATGGCGATGATTCGGTCGGACAACCGTCGCAGGCGATCCGGATCCATTGAGCCTGTAATGAATTCGGAAAATACTGCCAAGCCCTCCTGCGTGCGGGTTGTACCCGGATGACTGGCTGCGAGAATCGGCAAGTGGCTTTGCGCGAGGCCATTTAGAGAGGTAGCGACATGAATGCCAGCTTCGTGATGGATCAGCTGAGAAACATCTTTATCATTGAATATTGCGTCCCGGCGCACGCGAATTCGCTGCGCACCGGCCAGCGCATTGGCTGACAATTCATCGACGACACTCACCTCCGGCGCGTCCTGCCCGAACATCTGCTCGACTGCAGAGGTAATCTCTGTCGCCAGTTGATCGGCACTAACCTGCTCGTTTGGCAGGAATTCGCTGGAAACGCCGTCGAGACTGGATAGTGCGGAATCAAAATCCGCGGCCAGTGCCAGCGATGTGGTGTTCTGGTCCAGCAGCACGTCGCCGGGCGCGCCGTATAGATCCCGCGAGTGCAAATAGAAATCCGCGGTACCTGCGCTTGCCAACATTCGCGCACTGCGCTCCAGTGCCAGCGCCTGTCGTTCCAGCCATTGGTCGACGTCAGAGTTCTGTATCAACGCGCGTGCACTGGCAACCGCTTCTAACACCGGGTCCGCGTTGTAGGGAGGATACTCCGGTCGCGGCAGTTCCCTGGCGCCAGCGGCAAAAAATGCCTCGCGCACCGAGGCATCCCAACTGATATGGCTCAGAATGCGGACATCGCGGGCAGCTCCGCTGAGCTGCTGCGCGATGGTCGCGATCCGGTTGTCGAAGGCGTCAGTCATCGGCACCCCGGCGGTCGCACGACAACGCGAGGCGCCAGCGCCATACGCATGGGCTTTTCGGCATGCCGGCTATATCGCGCCGGCAAAGATTCTCAACACCAGATGTCGCAACAGCTCCTGCCGCATCTCTTCGCGCAGTATCTGCTCCTCATCATCCTTTGCCAGCACATCGGTTTCATTGTAGGTGTAGTCGCGAATGACTGACACGGTCTGCGCCTCGGATCCTGCAATCAGCGTTTCTGCCAGCCTGGCCGAATCGGTCGCGTCGAGATCGAAACCTTCACTGGAGCGCAACACGCGAAGATCGATTGCATGCGACAACTCATATTCGCTGACTCGGCCAGAGGCACTGACTGACGCCACACGACGCGAGAGTGTTTCGTTGTCGAGAATGATGATGGTGTCGGCTTGATCGGCTTTCGGCACAAAACGCACCTGCTGCGCTGTCAACGCATTACGCAACTGCACTGCCACACTGATGGGCTCTGCCTCAACCAGAAAAACATCACCGACAATCTGATCACCAGATTGCCTTGCGCTGCCACGGATGTTGAATCCGCAGGCACTAACCATAGCTGCAACCAGTAATAAAACAGCAAAAGTACGCAGCCGGACTCTCATCAGTTTGCCACTATGTTGACCAGTTTTTCAGGCACCACAATCACTTTGCGGATGGTCTTGCCCGCCGTATGTCGCACGACATTTTCATCGGCCAGTGCCTGCTTTTCACAGTCAGCGGACGAAGTCCCGGCCGCCACTGTCATTCTGCCCCGCAATTTGCCATTGACCTGCAAAACGAGATTGAGTTCATCGCGAATCAGCGCCTGTTCGTCGAGCGTTGGCCACAGCACATCCACGACAGACTCGTCCGGGTGACCCAGCGCATGCCACAAGGTGTGACAAACATGCGGTATTACCGGCGACAGCATCAACACGGCGCTCTCCACGGCCTCCAGCACGACTGCCTGATCAGCGCTGGAGCGGACCTCGTATCGATTGACGTCGTTGAGCAATTCCATCACGGCGGCAATGGCCGTGTTGAAGGTATGCCGCCGATTCATGTCATCACTGACTTTGGAGATCGTCTCGTGCGTCTTGCGTCGCAGTGCTCGTTGCGGATCGTCCGGACTTGCCGGTAACTCCCGATTTGCGGTGTAGTCGATACAGGCGCTGCACACTTTCCACAACCGCTTGATAAATCGACTGGCGCCCTCGACACCGGCATCGTTCCACTCCAGCGACTGGTCGGGCGGCGATGCAAACATAGAGAAAAGACGCACCGTGTCGGCACCGTAGCGATCAATCATCGCCTGCGGGTCGACGCCGTTGCTCTTTGACTTGGACATTTTCTCCATGCCGCCAACCGACACCGCACTGCCATCATCAAGCCGTCTGGCGCCAACGACCTTACCCTTTTCGTTGCGCTCGACTTCTACCTCTGCCGGTGCCACATAAGATTTGCGGCCGCGATCGTCTTCGTTGAAGTAGGTTTCGGCCACTACCATGCCCTGCGTCAGCAAGCGGGTGAACGGCTCATCGTTGCTGATCAAGCCGACATCACGCATCAGCTTGTTAAAAAATCGCGCGTATAAAAGATGCAGTACCGCGTGTTCAACACCCCCAATATATTGATCGACTGGCAGCCAGTATCTGGCGCGCTCATCGAGCATGCTATCCGCACCGGGACAGGCGAAACGCGCAAAGTACCAGGCCGACTCAAAAAAGGTATCGAAGGTATCGGTTTCACGCGTAGCAGCAGCACCTGTGCCCGGCAGGGTAGTCTGATAGAACGACGGGTCTTCTTTTAGCGGGGAATTGACCCCTGAGTATTTGACGTCCTCGGGCAAAACGACGGGCAGGTCTTCATCTGCGACGGTGTGCATCTCACCTGCCTCGTCATAGATAACCGGGATCGGGCATCCCCAGTAGCGCTGTCTGGCCACGCCCCAGTCGCGCAGGCGGTAGTTGACGCGTTTCTCGCCAATACCCTTTTCAACCAGGAAATCGGCGATGGCATCAAAGGCTTCGGTAAAATCCAGTCCATCGAACTGACCCGAGTTGCACAGCTTTCCATGCCCGGTGAACGAGGCATCGGCAATGTCGGCCGGCAGATCGTCTTCGCCGCAAATCACGACCTTTTTATCGATGCCGTATTTACTGGCAAATTCCCAATCCCGCTGATCGTGCGCAGGGACAGCCATGACTGCTCCGGTGCCATACCCCATCAGGACAAAATTCGCGACCCATAGTGGCACCTTTTCTCCGGATATCGGATGGATCAGCGCCACACCTAGCGGCATACCCTTTTTTTCCATCGTCTCCATATTGGCCTCGGAGGTATCGGTGCGCTTGCACTCCTCCAGAAACGCGGCGAGATCCGGATTGTTTTCTGCCGCTGCCTTGGCCAGCGGATGCTCGGCTGCGACCGCGGCGTAGGTCACGCCCATAATGGTATCGGGGCGGGTGGTATAAACCGCAAGCGTTTCACCACCTTCGACGGCAAATTCGAACTGCACGCCTCTGGATTTTCCAATCCAGTTGCGCTGCATGGTGCGCACCGAGTCCGGCCAGCCATCGAGCTTGTCGATGTCGGCCAGCAACTCTTCGGCATAGTCGGTAATTCGAAGGAACCACTGTGGAATTTCGCGTCGCTCGACGAGCGCGCCCGAACGCCAGCCACGCCCATCGATCACCTGCTCGTTGGCGAGCACGGTCTGCTCTTCCGGGTCCCAGTTCACCACGGCCATTTTCTTATAGGCCAGGCCCTTATCGATCAGCTTGGTGAAAAACCATTGCTCCCAGCGATAGTACTCAGGCGTGCAGGTGGTGAGTTCGCGATCCCAGTCGTAGGCAAAACCCAGGCTCTTGAGCTGGGATTTCATGTTGTCGATGTTTTCGTAGGTCCACTGTGCCGGTGGGACCTGATTCTTGATCGCGGCATTTTCGGCCGGCAGCCCGAACGCATCCCAACCCATCGGCTGCAATACGTTCTTGCCGAGCATGCGCTGAAAACGCGAGATTACATCGCCAATGGTGTAGTTGCGCACATGGCCCATGTGCAACTTGCCACTGGGATACGGGAACATCGAGAGGCAGTAAAACTTTTCGCGTGCAGGATCTTCTGTGACCGCAAAGCTGCGGTTGTCATCCCAGTAGGTCTGGGCGGCTTTTTCTACCGAATCCGGGGAGTAGACTTCTTGCATTGAGTCGCCGATTGAATGGGTCAGGCCAATCGCGAATGATACCGCAGTTGGCATTGAATATCCGCCAGCACGATTAGTGCTGGCGACCACTGCACAAACCGTAATAGACAAAAAGCGCGCCGTCGGCTCGTTGCTTGCGCTCAGGCTACCTTGCGATAGTCGTACAGCCAGACGACCTCATGCACCGTTTTGACAAAGTCCTCGGGGCGATTGCGCCCGAGGTCGAGCCGACTGGCGATGTCACCCCGTTGCAGGGCGGCCGCACGGTATTGTAGAAAAGTACCGCAATCGCGGATCGCCTGGTGTTTGCCGGTGCGCGCATACAGGGTTACGTAGCCTGGCTCCGGCACATGGCCGGCGGCAATACTGCGATTAAGACGTTCCTCGGTCAGTAGTTGCTCAACCACCTCGCAGGCAAACGTGTCGGCGTCGCAGGCGGGATCAAAAAACTGACGAATCAATCGGTCTCGCTCCACCACACTGAGCTGGTACTCATCTGCCAGAATAGCCAGATTCTGGACTGCATACTGATCGGCGCTGTTAATCGAAAACATCAAAACGCGCCGCAGCCCTTCGATTAACTCGGTGTTCCAACGCAAATTGCTGTAGTCCAGCGGACTTGCCTCAAAACGACTGATCTCGTGCGCCAGCTTCAGTAGCAGCGGGCGCACAATGCGGCCACGCACATTGTGTGACCAGTACACTCTGATGCCGCTGTGTTTCCACCAGGCAGACATTACATCCGGGTCGCGAATGCCCTCCTCCTCACTCATGGCGGTATCGATCAGTTTGATCACCACCCCGCCCAGCGTGTAGGGCTCATGCGTCGCAGTGGGCTCCAGCGCCATCTCGGTGAATCGGTCGACGTTGTACTGTTCTTCGGGTAGCGCAAGCCTTTGTCGCTGCAAGGTTGCGTGCGCCTTGCGCACACCGGCGCTGGCAGTCTCCGCATCGGTCAGCTCCGATACCATCGCCGCCATAGGCCCGCCAAATCGCAGCTTGATGTTGCCCAGTGACTGATCGTAGCCCGCAATCGGGCGTGATCCGTCTTCCACCACGTCGTGCAATATAGCCGCAGTGGCGATGCAGGGCTCCAGCTCAGAACCCAGCAGTTGCTCGGCGGTGGCGGCCAATCGCAGAGAATGCCCGAGCATGGTTGACGATGACTTGCGGCGCCCCTTCTCGAGAAACTGCATCATCTCCAGCGCGGCGATATGAATGGTCGCCAGGGAATTGAAATTTTCGCTGGCGTTGTACGATTCGATCAGCGGCAGATTCATATGCACATCGCGCACGGCCTTGCCGCGACGGCCCACCAGGCGGCGTCGCTTGCGTGAATCCTCCAGCGCATCCTGTACGGCGATCATCAGTGTCTGGCCGATCGGTTCTGCCAGCGCACCGTAGTCCACTCCCGGCAACTGCATCGCCGCACGTGTGCGCTCATACTGTGCACGCAGCAATGGCAGCTCGGGAAAATCCCCCCGGCAATCGATACCCAGCCGCTCGACTTCTGCTTGTCTCGCAGGCGCCAGATTAGCGAGAATTTCATCACCCGCCGCTCTGGCCAGCATGCGCAGTCGCGCCGCTTCAATAGCCATCACGACCGATGCAAACGGCCGCGGAAGTCGCAACTGGGCGCAACCGCCAGACTCAAAACACGCCTCGAACTGGTCGAGAAACTCGCCCAACTGATAGATGTACTGCACCACTACCGGGCCAAAAAGCTCCTCGATGTCATCCATGCTGATGATTTGGCAATCACCCGGCAAGCCAGCCGAATAGCGATCGGGCCGTCCGACCGTATCGCGCACCATCGCAGCAATGATCAGGTCATTCGACAGCGAGGGCGATCCGCGTCTGCGGTTGCCGTACTTCTGCACGCCCAGCAACAAATTGCCAAGCAGAACCTCCGCGGCAATCGCAGGCTCAAGCTTTGGCAGACAGTTGCTGTTGACTATTTTGTCGCTGCAGCGAATCTGAGCGAGCATTGAATCGAGATCGAGCGCTTCCGGGTCGGCGTCGAGATCCGGCATCAACGCATCGACCAGCACTTCGCGTCCGCGCACGCTGCGCAGGGTGCCTGCCGGAATTGAAGACAGCCTGAGCCAGTCCTCGCTCTCACTTTGCAG
This sequence comes from uncultured Granulosicoccaceae bacterium, assembly GCA_964646405.1. GTDB lineage: Bacteria > Pseudomonadota > Gammaproteobacteria > Granulosicoccales > Granulosicoccaceae > CAKZSB01. The sequence goes on from CAZYDV010000010.1 coordinate 15,048, forward strand.
CCATTCGCGAGATACTCGCCCGACGATAGCGCGCTCGTGATCGCGCGTGACAACCAGCAGGTTGTAGGCACGCAGCAATTTGCGAATATCATCTGAACAGTAGGGTGCTGTTGGCACCGTGTCGACCATGCGCGTCGCTCGTTGACACTGACAAACGGGCAGGCGTCAATTGACGCCTATCCTAAAGACTCAACGGCGAGTGACGCGCTTTACTTGACTGATCGATGTGAACATCGCCGCACATGAGGGCGATGATGGACTCTGACGTTACTTTCGGTACACGGCTGATGTGAAGATATGTCCCGCCTCGATCAGCCAGCGTCCCTCAGTGTGGATCTGCAGTTGCTGGCCCAGATGGCTGGTGCAAACGATCCGCGATGTGAACGACTGTTCATCCTTGTTGAGCTCGACCTCGCACTGCTGGAAGTCGATAAAGGCGCGCACCTGGTGGTAGCAACATTTGTAGTTACTCTCCTTGATCGAGAAGATCAACTTTCTGACCCAGCTCTCATCATTGCGGGTGGCACGCTGCTCGGCGGGGGTCAGCACCAGATCGGTAACCGCATCATCCAGCGCATCGAGCACTTCGACATCAATGCCGAGACTGTCGATCGCATCGGTTCGCGTCAGCGCTACCGCGCAAATTTCATCGGCGTGAGAAATACTGCCTACAAATCCCTCTGGCCAGAGTGGCTGGCGGTACGCGCCCGTGAGCAGTGGCACCGGATCGCCGTGCAGCGCCACCAGCAACCGTCTGGCGCAATTGCGCCCGGCGCTGAATTCGGCTCGACGTTTGTCACAAACATCGCCCAACTGCCTGGCCTCCAACGGCAACAGCAGATCTGACCAGTTCTCGCGTACTTCGCAGGCAGTCAGCACGCCGTCGGGAAACAAACCAGAGATATCCGGTGCCGTCGCAGCAGCGCGTGTCGCCGGTAGGAACATGCTTTCACCGGCTGATGAAATCGTTGCCAGGCCTTGTGTCATTTACTTTTCACCCCGTTGCCAGCCACCAACAGAGCGGCTGATACCTTCCATTCTGCCAACCCATTCCTTGATGATCGGATGACTCGAACTTCGGAAAACCGCCTATTATGTCAGGTCAAAAAAGGCATAATCAAGGAGCCGATTCACCTTGCTGGGCGGTAAACACCGGGGAGTCGGTCTATTGTGACCAACTAGTCATTTTGGCTGGTAAGGGGCAGATCCAGGGGGACGCCAAGTCCGGCGTTGATCGCACCGAAACTGCGTCTCAGGCCCGGAATCAGATCCAGCGTGATCATGGATGATGACTTCAGCAAGCCCAACACCGGGGCGAGCGCGGCGGGTTGGCTTCGGAAGATGCGGGCCAGCAAGTCAGTCTGCCTGACGACCCGGCGCTGATCGGCATGCCGGCGCGAAACAAAATGCTGCAATACCGCGCGGGCCCCCGGGTCGTCGCCGCCGGCGCAACTGCCCGCCAACTGAAAGACGTCTCGCAGTGCCAGATTCAGGCCTTGCCCCGCCACTGGATGCACCGTGCGGGCGGCATTTCCGAGCAGCACGCAGCGACCGATCACCTGTTGCTGGCTCTCGACCAGCGACAGCCCAAACGCATGGCGCCGCCCCACCCGGTTCAGCCGCCCCAGTCGGCCGCCGAACAACCCCTGAATGAAATTCAAAAAATCGCTATCCGACATAGCCAGGGTGGCGTCGGTGTCCTGATCGGGTAACGTCAGCACCATCGACATCTGATTCTTGTCAATCGGTAACAGGGCGAGCGGGCCGTGCTCGGTGAATCTTTCGAATGCCTCGTTCTGGTGATCTCGGGTGCACTGCACATTGCCCACAACCGCCGATTGCCCGTAGGGCTGGCGATGAGTTTCTACCCCGAGCAAACGGCGCACCGATGACTCGGTGCCGTCCGCGGCGATCAGCAGTCGACAGGCGGTATTGAAGGTGCTCGACTCGCGCCGCCCAACGACCTCAAGCCCGTCAGCAGTCTCGGTGATGTGCTCGAGCGACCAGCCGTATTCGAGCCGCACATTGCTGTGGTGAATCGCCGCCGCCAGCAAGCGCTGCTCCAACGTCTGATTCGCCACCACCAGGCCCAGCGACTGCAAACCGAATTCTTCCGCCTGCAGCCGCACTGAGCCAAAGCGACCTCGCTCTGACACGTGGATCGCATTGATTGGACAACCCTCATCGAGCGGCCAGATGCCGGCTTCGCGCATCAGTTTTACCGATCGGTGCGCCAGGGCTACGGTACGCAGATTCAGGCCGTCGGCTTGCTCGGCCACGGAGCGCAGTGCGGCGCGGTTGTCGGCCAGCAACACCCGGAAGCCTGCCTTGGCGTACAACAGCGCTGCGGCGGTGCCGACCAGTCCGGCCCCGACGATCAGCACATCGACGCGCTCAGCGGTCAATGGGTCCGCGCCGATTGCATCAGCGCTTCGATTTCATCGATGCTTTTTGGCACCCCGTCGGTCAGGATGTCCGGACCGTTTTCTGCGATCAACACATCGTCCTCAACCCGTATGCCGATGTCTCTGTAGGCCTTTGGCACATCGGGGCCTTCCGGCAGGTACAGGCCGGGCTCGATGGTCAGCACCATGCCCGGCTCAAGCAGGCGCCACTTGTCATCGACCTTGTAGCTACCAACATCGTGCACATCAAGCCCCAGCCAGTGACCGGTGCGATGCATGTACCACGGTCGATAGGCCTCATCGCGGATCAGCTTTTTCAGATCCCCCTTTAACAACCCGAGGCTGATAAGCCCTTTGGTGAGAATGCGCACAGCAGCGGTGTGCGGATCATTCCAGTGATTGCCGACAACGGCTTTGTCAAGCGCCGCGAGATTGGCCTCCAGCACAATCTCGTACACCTCGCGCTGGGCGTCGCTGAAGATGCCATTGACCGGAAAGGTCCGCGTAATATCTCCGGCGTAGCAACCCCACTCCGCACCGGAATCGATCAACACCAGTTGGCCATCGGTCAACTCGTCCCGATTTTCGGTGTAGTGCAGAATGCAACCGTTGGCACCACCGCCGACGATCGGCAAGAACGAGTGTTCGGCACCGCTGTCTCGATAGACGCCGATCAGCGCCGCTTCCAGTTGATACTCCATGCAGCCCGGCTGACAGCGTTTCATCGCCGCGACATGGCCCTCGGCGCTGATGCGCGCGGCCTTGCGCAGTTGCGTGATTTCCGAGCGGCTCTTGAACAGTCGCATCTCGTGCAGGTGATAGTCGAGCGATACGAATTCGCTCGGAATACTGCCACCCGAACCGATTTTGGCCTTGAGCTGGTTGATCCAGCCGATAACCCGGTTATCGAACTGAGTCTCCCGGCCCATTGAATAGAACACCCGTTCGCGCCCCTCCAGCAGGCCCGGCAGGATGTCGTCGATGTCATCGATCGGGAAGGCATCATCGGCATCCAGCGCCTCGGGCGCACGCTCGACACCCAGCCGCCGTCCGTTCCAGGTCTCTTGCGTCTCGTCGCGCTCGCGGCAGAAAATGATGTACTCGGCCTGTTTGCGACCAGAGATCAACACCGCCACGGATTCGGGCTCATCAAAACCCGTGAGATAGAAAAAATCGCTGTCCTGTCGGTAGCGATACTCGGTGTCGCGACTGCGCACCTTGTGCGGCGCCGACGGGATGATCGCGATCGAATCTTTCCCGATCTGGCGCATCAGATTCTTGCGACGGCGAGCCCGCTCGCGACGCATGCTGGTTGATTCCTGCATCAGCTCCTTCAGCCGTGATTGCGGGCCGGCGACAACGGATCGCCGGCGAGGTCAGTGGATGGTCGGGGATTGCCTGACGGGTTGCAATTCTTCGTTCAGCAACAGCACCCCCATGCGCACATATTCTTCAATCTGAACCAGAGACTCTTCGTCCTGCTCTTCATCCTCGGCATCGTCGGCAAATCCGGCGGCTGAAATCGCCTGAAGATCCTCGACAAACTCGCGCGAATCGCCGTTGGCGAGCATTTGATCGTTCAGACCGCCCAGCGTCAAACCAAAGCTAAATCCCGCGCACCACTCTGACAGGCCGCGCGCGCGCTGCTCGATCAGTTCGTTGGCGCCAGGCAGCAACAGCGTAAATTCAAGCGTCTCATGATTGATTTCAGCGAGTGTAGCCTCGTGAACACTGTGCAACACGCCCAGGGTCTCGGCCGACACCTCGGCGTCACCCACCCGCCCCTCAAACAGATATCTGACCCAGCCCTGCATGTCGGAAGCACCCGACGCACAAAGGATTCCACACAACACACCGTGACATTCTGCTGCATCGACCGTGCACCCGCTCTCGCGCAGCACGCGATCAACCAGTCCGTAATCGGGAAGCGCCGCTACCACTGAAAGCCCCCTGCGACAGAGCTTTGACACCCTATTTTCTTCATATTCTTGTAGAAGTTACCGATAGCAGATTGTAAAGTTAATTAACGTTCATGTTAGATCGCTGACCCCGGCGTTACCATGACTGCGATCCAAAGCCCAATATACAGACCTGCTGATGGATGAAAACCCGAACATATTGAAGGAACAACTGGCGAGTCTGGAAGACAAACTGGCCGAATTGATCGATCTGGCCGATCGCCTCAAAGTAGAAAACGAATCGCTGCGAGCACAGCAGACCGGGATGGCCGAGGAGCGCTCGCGTTTGATCGAAAAGAATGACGTGGCCAAGGCAAAAGTCGAGGCTATCATAACCCGCTTGAAATCTTTGGAAACTTCCTGATGGCTACAGATAAATTGTCTGTGAAGGTTCACATCATGGACAAGGAATACCAGATCGCGTGTGATCCTGAGCAAAAACAGCGATTGATGAAAGCCGCTGTCGCCGTAGACAGCCAGATGCGATCAATCAAGCAATCCAGCACTCGGCTCAGCGTCGAAAAGGTAGCGGTACTGACCGCGCTGAATCTTGCCAATGAGTTGCAGGATGCGACCGACCATAGCAGCATGCTGGAATCATTCTCGGACAGCATTGTCGATATGAGCTCACGCATCGACAGAGTGCTGGATGAAAAACAGTCCGCCGGCGATGATGGCGACAACGCGGACTCCAAGATTATACAGCTGTAGGCAGGATGCCTTTGAGGACGCCCGCGTCTGATTTAGGGCTCAAAATCTGCAGCAACAGTTTAGGGCGTTCTCTGCGGTGTTCGTTTGTGCACCCGTAATATCCCTTGAGCCTAATTTCGTACCCCGGGATGTGGTTGTCTGTCGTTGTTGTGCAAGTCCGCCACGGCGGGAAGCCTGATTCGGCAACAGCTGATCCCACCTGAACCGATTGGTTCAAGGTAAAAGGTTCACGACGGCACGTGTGGAGAGCGCCCGCCTAACTTCGTACCTGTTCACAGCACGCCTGACTGGGTGTCCCCGTCGAACCCGTGGGCGGTGTCGGTCGCAGCCTGGCCGGCAGCACCTAGCCGGCCGCACCTCAACCCCCCTGTATGTTCCGTGCAGCTGCGCGCTCCGGACACTCCTACCCCATGTGCACACGGGGGCGCCCAGACAGGCGCACTGTGAACAGCTACTTACAAGGCGCTTTGGGTCGCGTGAATACCTACTCTGATTTCTCGATGCGCTACAGGAAAGTCTGGTACGCAGGATTATCATCTTCCGACCAGTAGCTGTAACCCAGCTCATCGAGAAAACCCTGCAGGCCCGACGGATCCGGCACCTGCATCCCCACCAGCACTCGTCCGAACGCGGCACCGTGATTGCGGTAGTGGAAGAGCGTGATGTTCCAGTCGCGTCCCATGCAATTGAGAAATGTCGCCAGTGCGCCGGGACGCTCGGGAAACTCAAATCGAAACAACCTTTCGTTATGAACCTCGGGCGCACGCCCACCCACCATGTGCCGAACATGCAGTTTGGCGACTTCGTTGTCGGTCAGATCGGTGACGACAAAATCGGCATCCTCAAGTGTTGCCACCAAAGCCTCGCGCTCTGACTGCCCGTCGGCCAATTGCACACCGACAAATACATTGGCGCGCCCGGAATCGGCGAAACGGTAGTTGAATTCAGTGACGTTACGCGGGCCGAGCGCCTCGCAAAAGTGCCGAAAACTCCCCGGGCGCTCGGGAATCGTCACCGCCAACAGGGCCTCACGCTGTTCCCCGACCTCGGCGCGCTCTGATACGTGGCGCAGGCGATCGAAATTGATGTTCGCGCCACTGGTGATCGCCACCAGCCGGGAATCTCGCAACGCTTCGCGTTGCGCATATTTCTTCAGCCCCGCAACACTCAATGCACCAGCCGGCTCCATCAGTGTGCGGGTGTCGTCAAACACGTCTTTTATCGCGGCACACATTTCATCGACACTCACCGTGATGACCTCGTCGAGCGTCTCGCGACAAACCCTGAACGTCTCCTCGCCCGGACATTTAACGGCCACGCCATCGGCAAAAATTCCCACGTGCGGCAGTGTGACGCGCTCGCCCGCAGCCAGCGACTGCTGCATACATGCCGCATCGACGGGCTCAACGCCGATCATGCGAACCTCGGGGCGCAGGTATTTCATCAATACCGAGACACCAGCAGCCAGACCACCTCCGCCAATCGGCATGAAAACGACGTCGAGCGCGGCCGGCATTTGACGACACAGCTCCACACCCACCGTGCCCTGCCCGGCAATGGTGTCTGGATCGTCGAACGGATGGATAAACGGATAGCCGGTATCGGCCTCAATCTGACAGGCGTGGGCAAACGCGTCGTCATAGCTGTCACCGTGCAGAATCGCCTCTCCGCCCAGCGCCACCACCGCATCCACTTTGATTCGCGGCGTGGTCTGCGGCATCACGATAATCGAGTGCAGCGACAGTTCGCGCGCCGCCAACGCCACGCCCTGTGCGTGATTGCCGGCCGATGCACAGACGACGCCGGATAGTTCCGGCCGCGACTGCTTCAGATTGAAAATCCGGTTATAGGCACCCCGGCACTTAAACGAAAACACCGGCTGCAGGTCCTCGCGTTTGAGGAAAACCTGATTGCCGGTCTTTGCCGAAAGCGTGGCCGCGTGATCAAGCGGCGTCTCGTGCGATACGTCATACACTCGCGCCGTGAGGATTTTTTTAATATATTGGTTCATGCACGAACTTCGCGAATTCAGCCTGCTACTGTAACGCAAATCGCGTGCGTCAAATAGCGTTCCGCGACAGTCGCGATCCATCCCCTCCCTCCCCTGGCAACCTCCATTTCTATTCACGATGACTGCAGACGACATGAAAAAGGCGGTGGCTCTCGCCGCACTCGAATACGTGCCCGACGATATGCCAATTGGCGTCGGCACTGGCTCTACCGCCAATCATTTTATCGACGCATTGGGGACCAGCCGCATCCGCATAACGGGCGCCGTTGCCAGTTCTGAGGCGACCGCCCAACGCTTGAAAGCCGTCGGCATTGACGTACTCGATCTCAATGCCACCGGCACTCTGGCTGTCTACATTGACGGTGCCGATGAAGCCACCCGTCACCTGCACCTGATCAAAGGCGGTGGCGGAGCACTCACGCGTGAAAAAATCGTCGCTGCGGCCAGTCAGAAATTCATCTGCATAGCAGACGATTCAAAAGAGGTTCAGGTCCTCGGCCGCTTTCCACTGCCGGTAGAAGTCCTGCCGATGGCCAGAAGTTTCGTTGGACGTGAAATGGTCAAGCTCGACGGCGATCCAGAGCTGCGAGACGGTTTCACTACCGACAACGGCAATCTGATTCTCGACGTGCACGGTCTGTCGATCACCGACCCGGTCGCGCTTGAAACCCGGATCAATCAGATTCCGGGAGTCGTGACCTGCGGTATTTTTGCGCAGCGTCCAGCCGATGTGCTGCTGCTCGGCTCACCTGATGGCGAAGTCCGGACAATCACTCGTTAAACGTCGTTCGAGCCTGCCAATTGCCGACAGAACCGATACTGGCTATATTCGCACTCATCCCCCAGGCGAGGACTTATTGCCATGCTGACTGAACAACAGGTACAGCAGTATCACGAGATCGGCTATATCACCCCCGACTACCGGCTGCCTGCTGAAACGGTGGATGAAATTGGCGATCTGCACACCCGGCTGTTAAGGAAACACCCCCAGTTCAACAACTATTGCCCTTCATTGCTGGCCTACGATCTGGGCTTTCTGAACTACGCGAGAACGCCGGACATTCTGGATATGGTCAGCCAGTTGATCGGCCCGGATATCGCGCTGTGGAACTCCAGCTTCTTTGCCAAACCTGCACATGGAGGCCATGAAACACCTTGGCATCAGGATGGCGAATACTGGCCCATACAACCGCTGGCAACCTGTACGGTATGGATCGCGATCGATCCTGCCACCGCCAAAAACGGTTGCCTGCAAGTGATTCCGGGCTCTCACAAGTCGCAGCGCCTGCGCAAGCACAACACCAATCCGAACGATAATCTGACACTGAATCAGGAACTGGATCCATCGGAATTTGACCGCGCCGATGCAGACTACATCGAGCTTGAGCCCGGACAGATCTCACTACACGATGTCTACCTGGTGCATGGATCAGAGGCCAATCACTCGGATCAGCCGCGGCGCGGCATGACATTGCGCTTCATGCCGACCACCTCGGTCTACGATCGCCAAATGGCAAAGGACAAAAGCCAGAGTGCCGGACTGGTCGATCAAAGCAATCGAACCCTGTTTCTAATGCGTGGCAAAGATCAAAGCGGCGCGAACGATTTTATGATGCGGCAATAGCGAACACCTAGCGCGATGCATCTTTCAACGCAGACCGAATCGCTGCCAGACTGATCGACTGGGCCCGGAAATACACATTCGGATGCCGGTCACCACTCGGGTGCTTGCGCCGAATTGCGTCACAGTTACGCTCGCCTTTTTTGGCGCGCTTATCGCCGCGCTTCACTTTTCCATCGTCGGCCAGAATCAACACACGGTCAGCGGTTTTGACAATAGCCTCAGCGCGCACACGGGCGTCAAGTATTGGTAGTTCAATCGGCATATTGCCGGGAAGCCAAAAATAGAGCGCCGTTTTGCCTCGCGACTTTGCACCACCGGCAATCAACAGATATCCCTCATCAAAACGTGCCAGTGCACGAATGCCCCGATCATCAATGTCGAGCCAGTGCACAGAACTGCTGCGCGACCGCGGATGCCACTCGATCACCATGGCGCGCCCGGCAGTGCCCTTCGATAGCGGCGCACGCACGCCAATCATCAGCGCACCCTGACTACTGCCTGCCAGCCCTTCGAAATTTACCCCGCCTTTTTCCGGTCGACGCGATAACGCTTTGGCGGGAAAAAGCGCACTCAACTGACCCAGCAGATCAATCGACTCTCCAGTAACCGTCGAGGGTGCATTGCGCGTGGTTCGAAATAACGTGCGACGATTCGCCGCCGTTCCGCCATCGCCAGCGCGCCCATGCGAGCCCAGCCACCAGATATCGCCACCCACAGTGGCAACGGCCTCGATGTCGATCTCTTCAGATCCGCCTATTCCCAATTGATTGCCATAATCGATCGACTCGACATAGTGACCACCAGAGAGATCAAATCGATACCACTGATTGGTCTCGTCGTAGCCTACCAACAGTTGTTCGTTGTCAATGGCTATTGCCGCCGACCCGTCGCAAATACCGTGGTATCGCAACAGCGATTGCTTGGCGGCATGACTGTCTGCCGTCACAAGCAGCACGGTACAGACCAGGCTTGTCATCCATCGTCGCATCGAGATCACACCGTTTTTTCTGTTCTGCATAATAACAAGCTCAATCGCTATCCGCAGACGTTGAGCACCTGGACAGTCGCCAAAAAAAAGGCCTGCAATAGCAGGCCTTTCAGACAAAACACAAGTGTCACCCGGCAGGACCGAGTGTTAAACCGTCATCGCATCTAGAACAAACCTTCAACCTGACCGGAATCACCAATCTTGATGCGGTTGGCTGCCGGCTCACGCGGCAGACCCGGCATGGTCATGATGTCACCGCAGACCACCACAATGAATCCAGCCCCGGCCGACAGACGAACTTCCCGCACGTTGAGCACGTGCCCGGTGGGTGCACCCTTCATATCGGGATTGGTTGAAAAGCTGTACTGGGTTTTGGCGATACAGATCGGCAAGTTGCCAAAACCACCATCCTGCAGATCCTTGATCTGATTGATCGTCTTCTGATCGGCAGCGATATCATCGGCGCGGTAGATCTTGGTAGCGACCGTTTTGATCTTGTCCCAGATCGGCATATCGTCAGGGTATAGCGGAGAGAAATTGGCCTCACCACTATCGGCCACAGCGACAACCTCACGCGCCAGGTCTTCAGTACCTGCACCACCGTCCGCCCAGTGGGTCGCATCAATCGCTTTGACACCTTTTTCGGCACAAACGCCGCGAACCGCCGCCATTTCTGCATCGGTGTCGGCTGAGAAACGATTGATCGCCACCACTACCGGCACACCAAACGATTTAACGTTCTCGATGTGACGCGCCAGGTTGCTGCAACCTGCCTTCACCGCCTCGACATTCTCAGAACCCAGATCATCTTTGCCCACGCCGCCGTGCATCTTCAACGCGCGAACCGTCGCGACGATGGTCACTGCATCAGGCTTTAAGCCGGCGCTACGGCATTTGATATCAAAGAATTTCTCGGCACCCAGATCGGCACCAAAGCCCGCCTCAGTGACAACGTAGTCGGCAAGCTTTAACGCTGTTTTGGTAGCCAGTACGGAGTTGCAGCCGTGCGCAATGTTGGCAAACGGTCCACCGTGAATAAACGCCGGGTTGTGCTCAAGTGTCTGCACCAGATTGGGTGCGATTGCGTCTTTTAGCAAAACGGCCATCGGGCCGGGAGCGAGAATCGCATCTGCACGGATAGGCTTGCGATCGCGGGTGTAGCCAATCACGATGCGGCTCAGGCGCGCCTGCAGATCGTCCATATCGGTCGCCAGGCAAAAAATCGCCATCACTTCTGATGCGACGGTGATGTCGAATCCGTCTTCGCGCGGGAAACCGTTGCCCGGGCCACCCAGTGCACAGGCGATCGAGCGCAGGGCTCGATCATTCATGTCGACCACACGCTTCCACGAGATACGGCGCGCGTCGATCTCGTGCTTGTTGCCCCAGTGAATGTGATTGTCGAGCAGCGCAGACAGCAGATTGTTGGCAGCGCCAATCGCATGAAAATCACCGGTGAAGTGCAGATTGATATCTTCCATCGGGATCACCTGCGCGTATCCGCCACCGGCGGCGCCACCCTTCATGCCAAAACAGGGCCCCAGGCTCGGCTCGCGCAGGCAGACCATCGCCTTCTTGCCAATCCGGTTGAGTCCATCGGTCAACCCGACCGAGGTTGTCGTCTTGCCCTCGCCGGCGGGGGTGGGCGTGATAGCGGTGACCAGAATCAGCTTGCCATCGGGCTTGCCCTTCAGCGAGCTGATGTAGTCGAGATCTATTTTTGCCTTGGTTTTGCCGTAGGGGATTAGCGCATCCTGCGGAATGCTGATTTTGTCAGCAATCTCCTGGATCGGCTTGATAGCCGCCTTTTGCGCAATCTCGATATCACTCATGGTTCATTGCCCCTGTTTGTGGTTGCCACGTTCACTTGCGGCGGGTACACAGATATTTGCCTGGTCACTTCTGCCAGTTCAGCCCTGCGCATATTCAAGGAACTCGATCAGCGCCGTTTTGCCTTGATCGTCGGGCCTTACCCTTGAAACGACGATTGCAACGAAACCTGCGCCGATAGGCCCGACTTCTTCACCGCGCCCGCATCAGCAAGGCGCAACATCCCCTGCCTGTGACATACCGAGCGCAATTTTCTACCCGTGGCAGGATTGCAAACCGTCCATGCCTGTCACCGCAGCGGTGAGCTACACCGCACCTGATGACACGATGTCTTCAATCTCACTGGACGAGTAACCCAACACGTCCTTCAAAACCTCTTGCGTGTGCTCGCCAAGCAAGGGCGATCGCTCGACATCGACCGGAGAATCAGACAATTTAATCGGGCAGCCAACCGTCAGGTATTTGCCACGTTCAGGGTGATCGACCTCGACAATGGTGCCAGTCTCACGCAGCGATGGCTCCTCGGAGATTTCCTTCATCGAGAGAATCGGCCCAACGGGAATATTCAGCGGATTGCAGATATCCATCACCTCGAACTTGGTTTTGGTCTTGGTCCACGCTTCGATCGCCTCGAAGATCTGATTCAAACGAGGCAGCCGTGCCGCCGGTGTGGCGAAATCCTCGTCTTCCTTCCAGTCTGGTTTACCAATCACATCGCAGATGTTTTTCCACACCGCCGCCTGTGTGATGAAATAGGTGTAGGCGTTGTGGTCCTGCTCCCAGCCTTTGCATTTGAGAATGCGGCCCGGCTGACCACCACCGGAATCGTTACCGGCACGGGGCGTGGCATCACCAAACGGTATGCCCTCACCAAACTGTGAATACTCGGTCAGTGGTCCGGCCGCCAGGCGCTGCTGATCACGCAGCTTGACGCGCGTGAGATTCAACACACCATCCTGCATCGCCGCCGATACTTTTTGTCCACGGCCGGATTTTTCGCGCTGGTACAGCGCAGTGACGATTCCCAGTGCCAAGTGCAGACCCGTACCCGAATCGCCAATTTGCGCCCCGGTCACCACGGGCGGACCATCGAGAAAACCGGTGGTCGATGCGGCGCCACCGGCACACTGCGCCACATTCTCGTAAACCTTGCACTCAGCGTACGGACCCGGGCCAAAGCCCTTGATCGACGCCAGCACCATACGCGGGTTCAGTTCCTGGATACGCTCCCAGGTAAAACCCATGCGATCAAGCGCGCCGGGAGCAAAGTTCTCTACCATGACGTCGCACTCGCCAATCAGACGCTCGAGCACCTGCTTGCCGGTTTCGTTCTTGGTGTTTAGCGTCAGCGAACGCTTGTTGTGGTTGAGCATCGTGAAATAAAGCGAGTCTGCCCCTTCCACATCGACCAGTTGCTTGCGCGTGGCATCGCCGACACCCGGCCGTTCAACCTTGATCACATCGGCGCCGAAAAAACCCAGCAACTGGGTGCAGGTGGGCCCCGACTGAACGTGGGTGAAGTCCAGTATCCTGACTCCTTCAAGTGCTTTCATGAACGTGAGAATCTCGCTTGCGTAGTTTGAACGATGGTGTAATGAATGGATGGCCAGGCCGATACTGGCAAATCAAACGGGGTCGGGTCCTGTCAGACGCGACCCCGGCTTATCCGGCTGTCGTCGTATTGCGCTACTTGTACATGGTCTGCGCTTTGGTTCCCGGCGCATACTCGTTGGGATCCACCCACACGTTGACGACAGCGCACTTGCCAGTCTTGGCAATCGCTTCGCGGGCACGCTGAAGCGCCGGCTGAATCTGGCTGGCCTCGGTGACTTCCTCACCATAACCGCCGATCATTTCACCAAACTGGCTGAAAGGCACCTCGCCCAGTTTGTTGCCAACGTTACCGCGATCCTGACCATACTTGGCAATCTGCCCGTAGCGAATCTGGTTCATGTGGGAGTTATTGCCGATCACGGCAAGATAAGGGGCACCGAATCGCTGTGAGGTTTCCATGTCGAAAGCGGTCATGCCGAATGAGCCATCACCGTACAGACACATGACTTCCTTATCCGGATGGGCAAGCTTGGCCGCCATGGCGAAACCGGTACCGACCCCCAGTGATCCGAGCGCCCCCGGATCCATCCACTGCCCGGGGTTGCGCGGTCGCACGGCCTGGGCAGAAATGGTGACAATGTCACCACCATCACCGATGTAGATCGTATCCTCACCCAGGAATTCATTGATTTCGTAGGCCAGACGATACGGGTGAATCGGATTCTGATCGGTGGTGAACATCGGCATCAGCTTGTCGAGTTTCGTCGCCTCGATCGCGCGGAGTTCCTGCATCCACTTCTGCCGCTCGGCTTTGGCGCCATTGTCGATACGACCGCTGGCCGCCTGTTCCACTGCAGCCAGGATCGCGCCCGGGTCACCCGCAAGCCCCAGGCTGATATCGCGGTTCTTGCCCACTGTCGCGTAGTTCTGATCTATTTGTACCAGAGTGGCATCGCTGGAGATCCGCTTGCCGTAGCCCATGCGAAAATCAAACGGCGTACCGACGATCAGAATGACATCAGCGTTCTTGAAAGCATCGGAGCGGGTGCGATCAAAGTGATGCGGATCGTCACCGCGCATCATGCCGCGACTGGCGCCGTTCATGTAGGCGGGAATATCCAGTGAGCGAACAAAACTGATCGCGTGTTTGTGCGACTGCGACGCCCAGACCTGCTGGCCGAACAACACCGCCGGGCGCTTGGCCTTGACGAGAATATCTGCCAGCTGTTCGATGCTTTCCGGATCGCCGATAGAGCGCACCGAGGCACGATAGGAACCCGCATCGGGAATGACGGCGGAATCGATGGGTATCTCACGATCCAGAATATCACGTGGTATTTCCAGATAAGACGGTCCGTACGCACCGGTGAAGCATTCTCGTGCTGCCATGCTGACCATATCTGCCACGCGCTCAGTCGAGAACACGCCCGAGGAGAACTTAGTGATCGGCGCCATCATGTCGACGTGCGGCAGATCCTGCAGCGAGCCCATCTTGTGTTGCGACAGCGAACTCTGCCCGCCAATGTGAAGAATCGGACTCTCCGATCGAAACGCCGTGGCCACACCGGTGACCGCATTGGTGCAACCCGGACCCGCCGTGGTCACCACACAGCCGAGCTTGCCGGTCTGGCGCGCATAGCCATCCGCGGCGTGTGCGGCGGTTTGCTCGTGGCGAACGTCGACGATGCGAATGCCCTCGTCCAGGCAACCATCGTAGATGTCTATAATGTGTCCGCCGCACAGCGTGAAGATGGTGTCCACGCCTTCATTCTTTAACGCCCGTGCGACCAGATGACCACCGGAGATAACGTCGGTGTCCCGGCTCTTCTGGACCAGCGTATCGGTGGCGGTATCGCCCTTGACCTTGTCAGTCGGTGTTGCCATTGAAGTTTCCCCCTCGTTATTTCAGGTAGTCGATGTGTTCGTTGACGTGCTCGGCCAGACTCAGCGCGTGACCGACTACCAACTCGTGCGCTCGCTCTGGCAGGCGGGCTTCGAGTGCATCGATAATCAGAATGTGATCGCTGACGGATCGCGCGGTTCGGTCGACGTCACGGACCGAATGCCGCCGGATAAATTGCATTTGAATGAACAGCCGATCCATCATGGACTTCAGCAATTCGGACTTGCCCAGTTCTACGATGCTCTGGTGAAACCGGACATTCTGTTCGGAGTACTCATCTATATCTGCGCTGGCCTTGTCAGTGCTGTCGAAGGTGACAAATTCACGGCGTAACGCCGCGAGTTCCTGATCGCTCGCAAGCTGCGTGGCAAGCCTGGCCGCCATGCCCTCCAGACCGGCCCAGACATGAATGATCTCGACGATCTCGCGTTTTGATTTGCGCACGACAAATGCGCCGCGGCGCGGCACCATGCGCACCAGCCCCTCGTGCTCAAGCCTTGCCAGCGCTTCTCGGACCGGCGTTCTGCTGACACCAAGCTGCTCCGCCATCTGGCGCTCGTCCAGCTTGGGCAATTCCTCGCTGGCATAGATATCCATCTGCACGATGGCGTTCTTGAGGGCATCGTAGACTCGATCTTTGAGACCCGATTCAATCTTCAGCGATTCAACCTGCACGACCCGACAGACCAGCGTTTGGAGGACTGGGATATTGTATACCAGAATAACGCGACATGTTGCAAAGCCCGGTTTTTGTTGGTCAATCTGAAGTCAAGGCACTGAGCGAATGGCCGTTACCGACCCTAGCGCCCTACTTTCGGGTGCTGCCCAGAGCCCAGTCGTATCACCAGGCAAACCGTGTTGAAATTTTCTAAATCGGTATTTCGACAACCTAACCCTGCCCCAGACAGGCGCAAGCACCGGCAGACGCTGCGCTGGCAGATTCAGTCCATCGCCATCATCGGCGTGTTGGGCTTTTTCGTGTTTCTGGCAGTCATGCTGAGCGAATCGAAGGATCGCGCCGATCTGCTGCAGGATATCAAGGACGTTCGCTACCCGATGCAGCAGTCGCTACTGGCGGCATCACACGAGCTGGATTTCATTCAAAGCAGTCTTGAACATGCGGTGATCTCGTCGGACACCACGCTGCTCGACAACGCCATGGGCATCGCCAGCCGCTTTCGCAAACACCTGCACAACGCACTGCTGCTGGAGCAAACCCACGCGCTGGAATTGAACGACGTGCTGGGCAGCTTTGATCGCTACTTCGACGACGCACACGCGCTTTCACTGGCCATCATCACCGGAGACAAGGCACTGTCATCCACGGCACAGGAGAGCCAGAGCAATGCACAGGCTTTCCAACAGGTCGCCCACGCGCTCGAGGATCTGACCAACCGTGAGAACCAGTCGATGGTGTCGGGCGTCTCGGCCGCGACGGTGCGCGCGCGCGAGTCCCTGCGCTTGGGCCTGACCACCGGCTTGCTGACTGCAATACTGTTGTTCCTAACGGCATTTTTCACCACGCGCAGCATTTTACGGCGAATCAATAATATGGTGGCCTCGCTCAAGAGCATCGCGGTTGGCAACGGTGACATGAATGTGCGCATTCCACTAACCGGCTCAGACGAAATGACAGAACTCGCGTTCTGGTTCAACACGTTTATCGAGAAGCTGCAGCAGGTCACGACCGAGTCAACCCGCGAAATCAAGCGTCTGGCGTTTACGGACACACTCACCAATTTGCCCAATCGGCGTATGTTTCTGCGCTGCCTTAGCGCCGAAATCGAGCGCCAGCGCAACATCCCGGACAGCAAGCTGGCGGTGATGTTCCTGGATCTGGACAACTTCAAACCGGTCAACGACCAGCTGGGGCACGACGCTGGCGACGAACTGATTCGCGAAGTGGCCGATCGTTTGATCAATACGGTGCGCGAAGACGATGTCGTCTCACGCTCGGTGGAAAAGGTAGACGAGCCAGAGCCGGGGAAACCCGTGGTCGCCCGCCTGGCCGGCGATGAATTCATGCTGATCATTTCCGATCTGCAGGAGGCGCAACAGGCTGAGCTCGTCGCCGAGCGCATTCGCGTCGCGCTGCTGAAACCGTACTTTATCAGTGGTATGCAGTTTTCGATCGGCGTCAGCATCGGTATCTGCCTGGCACCAGAGAACGCCACTGAAGCCGACGAGCTGATCACCTTCGCCGATATGGCGATGTATGAGGCGAAAAAGAACGGTAAAAACACCTATCGCTTTTTTGATCCGGAATTGCGCGCGGCGACCGACCTTAAGATCAAGATGGACAACGCCATCAAACTCGCGATTGACAACAACGAACTGCATCTGTTGTTTCAGCCCAAAGTCCGGCTAAGTGATGGCGTGCCGATTGGCGCCGAGGCTCTGCTGCGCTGGGACCACCCCGAACTTGGCGTATTTACACCACGAGATTTCATCGCTCAGGCCGAGGCCAACGGACAGATCTGCGAGATGGATGAGTGGGTGCTCGGCCACGTGTTCGATCATCTGGCCGAGTGGGAAAAAGACGGTTTGCCGCCAGTCTCCATTGCGCTGAATTTCTCATCCACCCAGGCCAGTCGCCGCAACCTCGTCGACACCGTACGCGATATCGCAGGTGACCGTCAGCACCTGGCGCGCTACATTGAAATCGAAATCACCGAAACCTCCGCTTTCGAGAATCTCGAATTTGTCGAGCACAACATACGCAGCCTGAAAGAGATGGGCATCAAGATCGCGATGGATGATTTTGGCGCCGGACATTCGAGCCTGGCACTGCTGACTCGCTGTGAGATCGATACCCTGAAAATCGACAAGGAAGTCACGCGCGAAATCGAGAACGATCAAAAAAGTCGCCACATCGTGCAATCGATTATCGAACTCGCTACCAAGCTGGACGTCAGCACGGTGGCAGAAGGCGTGGAAGACGAGGCACAGGCACGCGCACTGGCCGCCATGTCCTGCGACTACGGTCAGGGCTATCTGTACTCCCAGCCTTTGTCGGCCGAAGAATTTCAGCAGTGGATGAAAACGCAGACATCACTCGATCGCGCTGCCTGACCCACCCGCACAATACCCGCACAAATACCGTCTGAATACCCCCCGCGCCTCGCCGCACTCACGGTGCAGCGATTCAGGCTAAACTCATTTGCAATCCACGCTGATCGGAAACCTGCAAATGACTCACCTCGATGCTGTGCTTACGCAAATTGACCAGGACCTGGATAACACACTGGAGCGTTTGTACGCCCTGTTGCGCATAGAGAGCATCTCCACCGACCCCGCTTTTCGAAAACCCTGTCTGGACGCTGCACAGTGGCTGACGAATAACCTGACCGAAATCGGCGTCGACGCGAGCGTGCGCAAAACCGACGGCTTGCCCATGGTGGTCGGCCACGGCGGCCAGACGGGACCGAAAATCCTCTTCTACGGCCACTACGATGTGCAGCCGGTCGATCCGCTGGATTTATGGCATCGCCCCCCGTTCGACCCCGCCATCGAAGACACACCGGATGGCAAAGTCATCCGCGCACGTGGCGCCGCAGACGACAAAGGACAACTCATGACCTTCGTCGAAGCCTGTCGCGCCTGGCATGCGGTGCATGGCGAACTGCCGGCACAGATTACCTTTCTGTTTGAAGGAGAAGAGGAATCCGGCTCGCCTTCGCTCGTGCCCTTTCTCGAAGACAACACCGATGAACTACAGGCCACTATCGCGCTGGTTTGCGACACCGGCATGTGGAACGCCGAGACACCCGCCATCGGCACGCTGCTGCGGGGCATGGTCGGCGAGGAGATCACTATCACAGGCCCCGACAAAGACCTGCACTCCGGCATGTACGGCGGTCCGGCACAGAATCCGATTCGGGTACTCAGTCGCTTGCTGGCCGGTCTGCACGATGATACTGGCCGCGTCACCCTGCCCGGCTTCTACGACGGCGTACCCGAGTTGCCGGCTGATATTGCCACTCAGTGGCAGAGCCTTGAATTCGAAGCGGCAGATTTCCTGGGAGCCGTCGGCCTGCGTGAGCCGGCTGGCGAGACGCAATACACCGCGCTCGAACAAATCTGGAGCCGCCCGACCTGCGAGTTCAACGGTATCAGCGGCGGCTACACCGGCGAGGGTTTCAAAACCGTGCTGCCGTCAAAGGCCAGTGTGAAAGTCAGCTTCCGGCTGGTCGGCACTCAGGATCCGGAAAAGATTCGTGAAAGTCTGCACCGCTATATCCACGACGGACTGCCGGCCGACTGCAGTGTCAGCTTCGAACCACACGGCGGTTCGCCAGCCACCACTATGTCGATCGAAGACCCGGTGTTCGAGCAGGCGCGCCAGGCACTGGGCGAGGAATGGGGCAAACCGGCAGTCTATACCGGCTGCGGCGGCTCGATCCCGGTGGTTGGCCATTTCAGCGATATTCTCGGCATGGACAGCCTGATGATTGGCTTTGGTCTCGATGACGACCAGATCCACTCGCCCAACGAAAAATACAGCCTGACTTCCTTTCACAAGGGCATCAGAAGCTGGGCGCGCGTGCTGGATGCCCTGTCGAGTCAGTGATCGCTTGCTGGCGCCTGATCGGCAGACCTGGGTGCTGACGAATTAACAATGTTTGTATATCACATCGACTCAGCGTACTACCCTTGCTGGAAACAGCATGCCGTTGTTCATGCTGCTTCCGCTGACGTTCAGGTTCGGCTCGTACAGTAGTACCCGCCAGGTTGAACAAAGCAACTCAATCACCGCTCCATTTTCCCGGCCAGCGAGAACCCATCAATGAAACGCCAGACTATTCAGAACAGCCGCGAACTGCGGCAGATCCTCGCCACTTGTGTTCTGTCCACAGCACTCGTCGCCTGCGGCGGCGGTGGCGGCGACACGTCAGATACCCAACCGCTGTTGGGCGGTGAGACCACCGATACCGATGGCGACGGTCTGACCGATGCACGCGAATCAGAACTGGGCACCAGCCCGACACTGGCGGACACCGACGGGGACGGTCTCGACGATGGCGCCGAAATAGATATCTGGGGAACAGACCCGACCCTGTTCGATTCCGACAATGACGGCGCCAGCGACGGCGAAGAAATCAATGCCTTCACCGATCCCAACGACAACACCGACGGTGGGACGGATGGCAGTACCGATGGCGGTATCGGCGGCGGTGGGGGTGGAACTGATGGCGGCGATGGCACCGTCTCGCGTTGCGCAGTAGACATTCAACCATCTGCCATCGGCGGCGCTAACACCGACGAAGATTCCTCCACACCGGCATGGAACGACAACTGTCGCATTCAGGCTGCTGATGGAAATTTCCCAATTTCCCAATATGCGCGTGGCATTCAACGCGTGGTTTTCTGTGCCGGGCATGGCAACGGCGAAATCAACACCTTTGCCGATGGCAACTTCGGTCCGATGACGGCAAACGCAGTTCGGGCATTTCAAACAGCCAACAACATCGACGTCGACGCCATCGTCGGGCCAGAAACCTGGGACGCACTACAGGCGGCACTTTCAGATGGCCAGGAGTCGGTCGTGACGGGCTACGAGGAATTCACTATCGCTGGCTCGCTCGATTGTTTGGGTGACGTACAGTTCTACCAGGACACCGTCAATCGCAACTGGCAGATGGCCCGTTCCTCGGGCGGTACGGTATTAGCCCCATTTTCCATCGACAACCCTGCTAACTTCGCACCGTAAGCCCATGCGAAATGCGCTGCCGATCGCCGGTTGTATTGCCGCACTGTTAGCCGGAATATTCTGGTTTTTTAACCGGCACCAACCGGCGTTCGACACGCAATCGCTCGCGGAACCCGAAGTTTCAGCACGTACAGCAGAGCCATCGAACCCGTTTGAACCCGAACAGACTATCGAACCGTCGATAGTCGAACCACCTGCGCCCGAAAAAGTACTGGTCGAAAAAGCGCCGGCCGAAACACCAACAAATAAAACGGCCGCGCCATCGACGAATACCGGCGTGGACAACAATAGCGCCACAGATCTGCGAGCCTACGAAATTGCGGTGGATGGAGACACCTGGAACGATGAACAGTACGAACGCGAACTGAAACGACTGCGCGACGACCCGCAACTACTCGACGCACTGCTGATTGAATTCGTAAATGAAAACGATCCTGCGCGAAAGCGCAGACTTGCCTCGTTACTCGGACACTTTGACAGCCCTGCTGTTATCGCTGCACTGGAACAAATGATTGATGGTGATGTGATAGCCAGAGCCAGCGCGTTCGATGTACTCGGTCGCCTGCAACCACGAAGTCCGCGCGCTCGTGCGTTGGCCATCGACAAACTCACCACCGGATCAGAACCCACTGTGTTGATCGGTGCGATGAACGCGTTGACCACCGTCGGTACTTCCACGCGCTCGGACAGACAAACAGTACAACAACGCGCAATAGAGCTCGCCACCAATAGCGAAAGTGCAGTCAGACAACGCGCCGTGTCCACACTGGGCAACTGGGCCATCGACAACAGCGCAACCGAGGTACTAATTGCCGGCCTGGCCGACAGCGATCCGGCGGTGCGACGATCTTCAGCCTACGCTTTTGTGGACTATCGCTACACCACTCCTTCCTCCATCACGGTTCTACTCGAACGCGCTGAAGACGACTCAGAAGAACGCCGCACACGTCGCGCTGCCGCACTCGTGCTGCGGGGCATGCCGTTGACGCAAAGTCAACTTCAACGTCTTAATGTCGCAGCAGTAGAAATGGAACGCTAAGTGTTCGATAGGCATCGCATGCAATCGTTGTACTTATAAACCGCAAAATCGAACGCTGACTTTCCACAAGTTTACCGAATGTTTTGCCCACATGGATTAAGTAACAATACGCAGCAAGCGCTTGCAATACCCAACAGTCGTATCAGATGATTCACAGTGTTTAACATTGAAACACTTCAAAACAAATTAGCATCCCCCGCTACTGGCTGCATGAGCAGCTGGAATTGCATTCCCTTGCGATTAATGACACAGTCAACCCGGCAATTTTGGCAGATAGCAATTAGCCTTGAATTACTATAGGTTCTATTCAGGCCAGAGGTAGTGGGAGAAATTAGTGAAGAGATTTGAAGTGCACGAAAGGGGAATTTTCGCAGGGGTCTGGTCCGGCAACGACAAATCTGAAGCGCTGGAACAAATGGCCCAGGCACACGGTTACAACAGCTTCGCCGAGGCGCGTAGCACCGAGTGGCGCGATTTCGTCTTTACCGTTGTACAAATTGGCAATGAGCCCGTCATCGTAAACGAAACCAGATAAACCATTGGATGTGCTGATCAAGGGTTTGCGTTGGCCAACGCAACACGCAGCGCCTCTACGCGCTTGCGATTAGCACTCATATCGCCGTGCCCCACCCGTGAGGCCGAGCGCACATCAGCCACAGCGGCACCTTCCTGCCATGTGAATTGCACATCATCCACATACCGAAAAAGCTTGCTGGTATAGGTGGCTTGCAGCGCCCCACCGGATTGCAACCTGACCACACCACCGGTCCGCTCAATCGCCCCGACCAGCATCGTGGCGACATCGCCACCAGCGATCTCAAGCGGCTCCACAAAATACTCGCTCGCAGCATCGGCCTGACTGTTGACGCAATTGGGTTTGGGCCCACAGGCGGGTAATTTGCCATCGACAAATTCGGGCGCATCCATCTTTGATGACTTATAGCCAAGAAAGAGAAAAAATATCACCATCGCGATCAGCAACACTGCTACCGCGATACCCAACAGTTTCATCAAATCTATCGTCCGCGTATTCGAGGGTCCAGCGCGTCACGCAGACCATCACCCATATAGTTCACGCTTAATACCGTAAGCGAGATCGCAAGCCCCGGCCAAATGACCCGCGCCGGTGTCAGCGTCATGAAGTTAGCACCATCGTAGAGCAGCCGCCCCCAGGTGGGAAAATCCGATGGGAAACCCAGGCCCAGAAAACTTAACGCCGACTCGGTAATAATGGCGTTGGCAATACCCAGTGTGGCCGATACCATGATTGGACTCAGCACATTCGGAAAGATATGCCGTGTGATGATGCGTCGCGCAGGCGTGCCAATACTTTGCGCAGCAATGACAAATTCACGCTCCTTCAATGCCAGCACATCACCACGAACAATCCGCGCTGTCTGCATCCAGCTGGTTATGCCAATCACAAAGACAATCAACAAAAAGATTCCCGTCTCGGGACCAAACATAGTTCGCAGCGTGTCGCGAAACAGCATGATGATCACCAGCAACAAAGGCAGCAGTGGCAAGGCGAGAAACAGATCGGTCAATCGCATCAACGGACCATCCAGCCGTCTGAAAAAGCCGGCAAGCACACCGATCAGCGTGCCTACTACCAGTGACAGCAACATCGCCGTGACCCCCACCGCGAGCGACACTCTACCTCCGGCCAACACCTGCGCAAACGTATCGCGCCCGAGGTTGTCGGTACCCATCGGGTGTTTCCACGACGGCCCCTGGTTTTTATCCAGAATATTCAGGTACTGCGGATCGATGGTGTGAAAGTAAGGCCCGACCAGCACCAGCAACACAATTGCCAAAAACACCCCGGTACCGACAAGTGCCCCTTTGTGGGTGCGAAACTGTAGCCAGACATCGCGCCACATCGACCGATGGACTGGCATTTGCTCGGTGATGGCGACATCTGCCGGCGCGCTACTCATAACGAATCCGTGGATCGAGCATGCCGTAGATGACGTCGGCAATCAGATTGAACAACACAATCAACACGGCAAAGATGAACGTCAGGGTTTGCACCAGCGGTATATCGGCCCCCTGGATACCCACGATCAACAACTGCCCGAGCCCGTTCACCCGAAAAATCTGTTCGGTGATAATGGCGCCACCGAATATTTGCGGAATTCCCAGGGCGATTACCGTTACCACCGGTATCAGTGAATTTCTGAGTACATGCAACAGCACCCGGCTCTCTTTCATGCCTTTGGCACGAGCGGTGCGCACGTAATCCTGCGATAAATTATCCAACATAGATGCGCGCATGAATCGCGACAACTGCGCCGCGTTGAACAACGCCAGCACCATCACCGGCATCAACATCTGCTTCACCTGAAACCAGAAGCTAGACAGATCGGTCACGCGATGTGTCGTATCGTAAATCGATGGCAGCCAGCCCAGTGTCACGCTGAAAATCACGATCAACACAAGACCCGTAAAAAAAGTGGGGACTGAAAAACCGATCATAGAGATAAAGGTACCGATCTGATCGAAGATCGAATACTGGCGATAGGCTGAAATCACGCCAATCGGAATCGCAATTAAAATACCGAGCAGTGTCGACATGCCCACCACCCACAGTGTCTGCGGCGTGCGCTCGATGATCAGATCCACCACCGGGCTGCGAGTCGCCCAGGAAGTCACGCGCAAGCGATTCTCGCTATCACCGATCGTGACACCGAAGGTCTGCTCGATAATATTCAGTGGCTCGTTGACAAAAAATTGTTGCAGCCACTTCAGGTAGCGGATCGGGAAGGGTTCACCCAGGCCGAGTGATATCCGTATTTTCTCACGCACTTCCGGCGTGATCGTGAGTGGCAGATTGCCAGTGGGATCATTGGGCGCCAGATCCAGAATGGCGAAAATCAGAAAACTGATCACCAACAGGGTGGGAATGGCAAACAGCAATCGGCGCAGGGTGTAGTGAAACATAGCGACTCAGGAGCAAACGCTCCCCGGCCAGATAGCCGGGGAACGCATCGCACCCTGTTACTCGGCGCGCTTCCAGTCAGCGATATTCCACAACTCGGAATCCCACTCGTTCATCAGAACGCCTTGCAGGCTGTTGGCGTGCGCCGCTACACCACCACGGTGAATCAGCGGAATCATCGCACCATCCTGCATCAGCATATCGTTCATCTTCTTCGCCAGTGCCGCACGATCTTCGAGCTTGGCTGTCTGCCCCATCTCTGCCACCAGTGCATCGTACTCTGCGTTGCAGTAACGCGGCATATTGCTGCCCAGCCACTGATTCTCAGGGCTTGGGATTTCAGAACAGATCCAGTTGGCCATGTATTTTTCAGGGTCTGTGCCATCGAAGTTGTTGGTGTACATTTCGATGTCGGCAAAGAACTTCTGGAAAGTATCCGGGCTGGACTGGTCACCACCAAAGAATACCGCCGCGTCAATGTTGCGCAGTTCGGTTTCTACACCGATCTCGGCCCACCACTGCTTGATGATCGCTTGAGTTGCCTGGCGAACCGAGTTGGTAGAAGTTTGATACAGAATCGACAAACGCACGCCATCTTTCTCACGCACACCATCAGAACCTGGTGCCCAGCCGGCATCATCGAGCAGTTTCTTGGCCGCTTCGATATCCTGGGTTTTGCAAGAATCGTTGGCGGTTGATGCATAAGCCGCAGGTGCCGGCAGTACGTTACAGGTGACCTGGCCGGCAGAACCGTAACCCACATCTACCAATGTCTGACGATCAATGGCCAGTGACAGCGCCTGGCGAACGGCTGCATCAGTCAGGAACGGATGTGCGCCCCCTTCGATGGTGGCACGCTTGTCGCCCAGTGCCGGATCCGGATTGGTCAGGTTGACCATCAAACGCTCGACCGAAGTACCAAACGCCGACACCACAGTGCCTTTGCCGCCAGACGCCATCTGTGACAGGACTTCGGGCTCGATCTGCAGGTTCCAGGCGTAGTCGAATTCACCGGTTTCCAGTACTGAACGTGCAGCCGATGCCGCATCGCCGCCGCCCTTGAAGATCACGTTGGCAAATGCAGGCTTGGCCGGATCGCGGTATTTGTCGTTAGCGGCCAGGCTGATGACGTCATTGGCTTTGAAATCGGATACCACAAACGGGCCTGTGCCGATCGGGCCAAAGTTGGCATCGGTGCACTCAGGTGCCTTGGCACCCATGCAGTTTTCAAACTGCGCTTTTTGCAGTATCGGTACCTGAGAACCGACAAAGGGTCCGTACGGGAAAGGCTTGGCGACACCAAACGTAATTTTTACGGTTTGATCGTCAATCGCTTCAACACTTTCAACGTCGGTGAAGTTAGAAGACTGCTGACAGCCGCCTTCCGGGTGCAGGCAATATTCAGCGGTGAAGGCAACGTCTGCTGCGGTCAGTGGTGAGCCGTCAGACCAGGTGACGCCATCAGACAGCTTCCAGGTAATGGTTTTCAGATCTTCGGACACGCCGCCATTGTCAACGGTGGGGATTTCATCGACCAGCAGCGGTACCATAGCGCCGGTTTCGTTGTAGCGCGCCAGTGGTTCAATCACCATAGATGCCGATTCAATGTCCTTGGTACCACTGGACAAATACGGATTCAGGATCGATGCGGCCTGCCAGTAGATGATATTGAGCTGGCCGTCGCTGCCACGCTCAGCCTGCGCGCCACCGGCGCAGAGGCCAGCGGCAACTGCCGAGGCGAGTAGTAGTTTTCTTTTCATGCGGAGGTTCCTCGTGCGTGAGAATTAAAAAGTAAGTGAAAGTGGATGTTGGCGAACATCACTCAACCAAATGACAGGCGACATACCGCCTGCCGCCCAGATCACGCCATGCCGGCGTTTCACTGCGGCATCTATCCACCGCCCGCGGACAACGAGTAGAAAAATTGCAACCCGAGGGAGGATTGGCAGGGCTGGGCACATCACCCTGCAGGATAATTCGTTCGCGCTTTGCCTCGGCGGCCGGATTGGGCACCGGTACCGCAGACAACAGCGCCTGAGAATAGGGATGTTGCGGATCGGTGTACAGATCATCGCGCGAGGCGAGCTCGACAATCTTGCCCAGATACATCACCGCAATGCGATCGGCGATATGCCGGACCATCGACAGGTCATGACTGATGAACAGGTACGTGAGATTGCGCTGCGCCTGCAGCTCTTCCAACAAATTCACGACCTGCGCCTGAATCGAGACATCGAGTGCGGCAATTGGCTCGTCGCACACGATAAACTTGGGTTCCAGCGCCAACGCGCGTGCAATACCGATACGCTGGCGCTGGCCACCGGAGAATTCATGGGGGTAGCGATTGCCGAAATCCGCGTTCATGCCCACCGCCTCGAGCAGCTCACCCACGCGCTCGCGCTTCTCGGTACGGCTCATCTTTCGGTGTTCATCGAGTGGCTCAGCGATGATCGAACCCACCGTCATGCGCGGGTTCAGGCAGGCCATCGGATCCTGAAAGATCATTTGCATTTCCGGGCGCAGGGCCCGCAGCTCATCGCCTTTCACATGGGTGATATCTTCACCATCCAGCTCGATCGATCCAGCCGTGGGTTTGTACAGCTTGAGTATCGCGCGCCCGGTGGTGGATTTACCACAACCACTCTCGCCGACCAGGCCCAGCGTCTCGCCGCGCTGTGTCTCGAATGAGACCTCATCCACCGCCTTGACCACACCGACCTGGCGACGCATCAACCCTTTGTAAATCGGAAAGTGCATGCTCAGGCCACTGACTTTGAGCATCGGTCGTTCGGGCTGCGCCATCAGTGTGGTTCCACCCGAAGCCAGCACGCGACGTCGTGGCCATCGGCGATGGGCGTCAACAGGGGATTTTCCTGATGGCAGCGCTCAAACGCGTGTTCACAGCGCGGTGCAAACGAGCAACTGGCCGGGTGTTCAGACAAATTGGGCGGCTGACCCGGGATCGACAACAAGCGTTCGGCGCGCGAGCCATCGACGCTCGGCATAGTGGCCAGCAGCGCCTGCGTATAGGGGTGCGCCGGCGATTCAAACAACTCGTGCACCGGTGCATGCTCGACCACCTGCCCGCCGTACATCACCAGTACGCGATCAGCGATGCCGGCGATCACGCCCAGATCGTGCGTGATCCAGACGATCCCCATCCCCAGCTCACGTCGAAGCTTGCGCACAAGCTCCAGTATTTGAGCCTGAATGGTGACATCCAGCGCGGTGGTCGGCTCATCGGCGATCAGCACTTTGGGATCACAGGCCAGCGCCATCGCAATCATCACGCGCTGGCGCATGCCGCCTGAAAACTGGTGCGGAAAATCAC